>JBDUEF010000028.1:0-22291 GCA_040002535.1 Actinomycetota bacterium
CGACGCCCTCGCCCTCGTGGATCAGGCCGAGCAGGATGTGCTCGGTGCCGATGTAATTGTGGTTCAACATCCTCGCCTCTTCCTGCGCGAGGACCACCACTCGTCTGGCTCGATCCGTGAAGCGTTCGAACATGTCAGCGTCCTCCGGCCCGTGACCCGCATGTTCCGAGGCCCCGAGGATCAACGGACCACGTCCTACCCCCGAGGTGCACCGGGCACCGATGACGCGAGGAGACGTCGCCGGCGCCCTTCGAGGCCAAGTATACCCGTGGCCCCTCGTTCGCCTGGAAACCACCCCGCGCGTTCGTGCCCATCTGTGGGTTCTTCGGCCGAAGAGTGCGTGAGGATTAGGGTTCACGAAAGATCTGTTCGGTCATCCCCCATCTGGGCCACAGAAAGTCCCCCGAGTGGCCCGTTGTAGAGGCGGATGCCGGACGCCACAATCAGCCGACTTCCCGCATCATGGTCGCAGGTGCCCCCCCACCCGCTACTTCCCCTGTGAGGAGACGATGACGGTGCGTGTCCTGGTCGTGGATGACCATCCTGCCTTCCGGAAGGCGCTCACGTCTGCGCTCGGCATGGTCGAGGGGTTCGAGGTGGCCGGGGAGGCCGGTGGCGGGGTGGCGGCCTGTGAGGGAGCCGATCGGCTCGAGCCCGATGTCGTGCTGATGGACCTGTCCATGCCCGATCTCTCCGGGATCGACGCCATGAGGATCATCCACAAGACCCAACCCGATCTGCCGGTCGTGATCCTCACCGCGCACGCCGATCCGGGGGTGGAACGCGAGGCCCGTCAGGCGGGTGCCTCCGGCTTCCTGGCGAAGGGGATCGGGCTGGACGATCTGGTGATCGTCCTGCACGAGGCAGCCGAGCCGGAGCACGAGCGGTCGTCGACGGAGCACGTCTAGGCCTGCTGCTGCGCTCGCGTGGTGCGCAGCATGTGACACAGGCCGATCAACAGCTTCTTCATCATCCCGTTGCTGTGCTCGATCAGTCTCGAGAAGTCCCAGGCGGCGATCGACAGGGTCGTGGTGGGGGCGGTCGTCGTGACCGTGGCCGAACGGGTACCCCCGTCGATGAGTGAGATCTCCCCGAAGTAATCGCCGGGCTTCAGATGGCCGATCGTCGATCCATCCTGGATGACGTCGGCGCCACCCTCGATGATCAGATGGAAGCCCACGCCCATCTGACCCTGGTTCGCCACGGTCCTGCCGTCCGGGAACTCGACCCGCTTCGTCACCTGGGCGACGTGACCCAGCTCCTCATCGGAGAAGTCGCGGAAGAGCGGCACGGCACGGAGCTGCTCGACGGTCTGCGCTTGATCCATCGGTCTTCCCCCCAATCGTTTCGAACTGGGCGAGCATACGGCGGGGAACGCCCGCTAGGAAAGGGCCTAGCCTCGGGGGCACATCACTATGCTGTCGCGAGGGGCGAGGAGAGGGGCGAGATGTGAACTGCTGGCACTGCAGGCACACGGCCGTGGCGATCTGCCGGTTCTGCGGCCGGGCGGTCTGCGAGGATCACGCGGAGACAGCGCCGTTCGTCCTTGACCTGTACACCGGGAAGGCGGGGAGCACCCGGGCGCTGGTCGTAGAGGACGCGATCTCGTGCGGGGCCTGCTCGCCCAGACCCAGTCCCGTGGACCTTCCCGAGCTCGACTGATGCCGCAGGTCGAGCGCGTTCGCCGGGCGGCCCTGGGAACCGCGCTTGCCGATGAGCCCTTCCTGGAGGGCGTGCCCGCACGGACGTCGGGCGCGCTGGCCACACACGGGCACTTCCGGGAGTTCTCCCGCGGCACCTACCTCTTCCATCAGGGCGATGAGGCGCCCGATGTCTGCTTCCTGCTGGAGGGGCGCCTCGAGGTGAGCGCCACCTCGCCCACAGGCCGGCGGGCGCTGATCACCCTGCTGGAGCCCACCTGCTTCCTGGGGTACTTCGCGGTGGTGGGCGACATCCCGCGCACGGCCTCGGTGCTCTCGGTCGAGGACAGCGTGGTGTGGGCGATCCCGGCCGACACGTTCCTGTCGTTCCTGGCTCGCGAGCCCCTGGTGGCGCGCGGCCTGCTGCGGGCTTTGGTCCGGCAGATCAACGTGAGCCAGCACATCGTGGAAGACCTGCTGTTCCTTGACCTGAAGGGCCGGGTGGCCAAGCGCCTGCTCCAGCTGGTGAGCCCCGGTCTCGACGACCTGGCGGAGGACGGGGCGACCCTGCCCGCCTCGCTCACCCAGGAGGACTTCGCCAGCCTCTGCGGCGGGAGCCGGGAGAACGTCTCGCGCATCATGTCGGACTTCGCACGGCGTGGCTTCGTGGAGCGCCGCGACCGACGGTGGGCGGTCGCCGACGTCGCGGCGCTGGTAAGGATCGCCGACCTCTAGACATGGAAGAGGCGCCGCCGAAGCGGCGCCTCCGAACCATCCGTGCCCGTGGGCTACCTGGCGGCCCTGGTGGCCCGCGCGGCACGCGTGGCCTTGGTGGCCCGGGCTGCACGCGTGGCCTTGGTGGCACGCGCTGCCCGGGTGGCCTTGGTGGCCTTGGTAGCCCGTGTGGCCCGAGTGACCTCGGCCCCGGCACCCTCGGCCTTCTTGACCGTCTTGCCCTCGAACTCCGGTGTGATCTTCTTCGGCATCTCCATCCCCTCCTGACGGGATCGGCAACGTCGTGACAGTACATCCGGTCGCCGGCCCGTGCAGTGCCGCCCGTCACCTCCGGGGGTGATGTTCGTCACACCCGGGTCAAGTGCGACCCACCACCCGATCGGCCTGGACGTCGGCGCGTACGGTGCCGCGGTGGAAGGCGCCCGCCACCAGGTGATCGAACGCGGTCCGATCGAGCCGGAACAGACGCGCCGGCGTGATGGCAAGGACCGTGGCGGCCCGGGGTGCATCGTGCAGGAGCGCGAGCTCGCCGAAGAACCCCCCGGCTTTGATCGTGGCAACGATCGCGCCGTCCCTGTCGACCTCGAGCTGCCCGCTCGCGACGGCGTAGAAATGCTCGCCCGGCTCGCCCTGTCGCACGACCTCCTCGCCCGGCGCCACCTGCATCCACGATCCGGCCTCGCGCAGCGCCTCCGCATCCGCCGCCGACAGGTGCCGGAAGGGGGCGAGCGAGCGCACCTCCGCGAGCTGCATCGCCGATCCCAACAATCCCTCCGCGCTGACGGAGTCCGCGAGCCATGTTTGGAACGAGGACCGATCGACGGCGAACGCCTCCGAGGGCTCGATCGCTCGCACGGTGGCGCTGCGTGGGGTCCCCTGCAACAGCGCGATCTCGCCGAACGATCCTCCCCGCGTGAGGGCGCGGAGCTCCACCCCCCCGGCGGACTCGTCCACCACGGCGAACCTGCCGGTGCGCACGACGTAGAAGGCGTCGGCCTGGTCGCCCTCGTGGAACACGGTCCGACCCTCCGCGAACCGGACCAGCCTGACCTTGCCGGCCAGCACGTTGACCACCTCGATGGGCAGCTCGTCCAGGACCGGCATGGCGGCGATCAGCTCGCCGGCCTCCCGGCGCCAGCCGATCTCGGTCTGGAAGCGGAGCCGCCGCCACAGGTACCTGATCTGTGCCCCGACGCCCGCCAGCCACCGCCAGATCCCGGTCACGAGCGGGCCAAGGATGAAACCGAACAGCAACGCCAGAAGGACCCGGCTCGCGGGGCCGTGACGCCACATCGCCGTCGCGAAGGTCCGGAACACCGGCCCCCAGATGAACACCGAGGTCCACAGCGCGAGGATCGTGAAGACCACGCCGATGATGCCGAAGGCCGTCAGACCCCACTCCTGCCGGGTGAGCCCCTCGTGACGGCGGATCATCCCGGGCAGCTCGTGCCGCAGGAACGAGAGCGAACGCGGCCGAAGGTCGGGGGTCTCCAACGCATCCACCATGATCCAGTAGCCGTCGAGCTCGAGGAATGGGATCAGGTTCAGCAGGGCGGTGAGATACGTGAGGATCGACAGGCGGAACATGGTGGTGCCGAACCCCGTCGCCGGCATCAGGAACGCCACGATCGACGCGGTGCCGGCCACGACCAGGCTCAGGTAGGGGCCGTACCAGGCGTTACGGATCCGATCCCGCGTGGGCGACATGAGGATGTCGGCGCTGTCGATGAAGAATGCGGGGTGTCCCAGGTAGAGCTGGAACCCGGCCGTGATGACGCTGCGGTTCGCGTGGCGGATCGCCAGCGCGTGGCCCGCCTCGTGGATCATCGTCGCCAGCAGGTCGAATACGAACAGGAGCCCGAAACCGACGGCCAGCGAGTCGCCGACGATGCGGAACCGCTCGCTCTCCACGTTGGCCCACAGCGCGACCAGCCCCGCTACCAACAGCGCGGTCAGCACGACCTGGCCGTACCACCGGAAGAGGAACCGTCCCCCGAGCCGGTATCCCCACTCCGTCATCTCGCGCGCCTTCGGGAAGTACACCGTCTGGCTCTTCGCGAAGCGGCGCACGGCCACGAAGGCGCGCTCGCGGGGCGGCGCGATCCTGGACGCCACGAGCTCATAGGTCTCGATCCAGGGCTCCTCGAGGAAGCCGGAGCTCTCCAGCTCGGCCACGAGCTCGGTGGCCGCCGACACATCCAGCGAGGCGGTCTCCTGGAGCTCCTCCACCACGAGTTCCCGGACCGTGCGTTCGCCGTCGAAGCGCTCCATCAACCGCCCGTCCTCGGCGGCCAGCCGCAGGTAGACGGGCCCTCGCGGGTTCCGCACGACCGCGTAGCCGCCGCCCCACCGCGTGGTGTGGTGGGAGATCTCGATGTCGGGCGCGAGCTTCGGGCGCCGGAGGCCGGGGTCGAGCGCCGCCTCCAGGGCGCCGAAGGGATCGCGCGGTTCGGGGATCCGGATGGCGGCCCGGAGGGCAGCATCCACGTCGACACCGCTCTCGTCGTCGGGGAGCCCGCCCAGGCTCGGCAGAAAGGCGTCGGAGAGCACCGCTACACCTCGGGGCGCTGGTGAGGGAACGCGATCACGTCGCGGAGGGTCCCGGCATCAAGCAGGAACTTCAGCAGCCGGTCGATGCCGATGCCGATGCCGCCCGTCGGGGGCATCCCGTGCTCCAGCGCTCGCAGGAAGTCCTCATCCAGCGGGTGCGCCTCGTCGTCGCCGGCCTCCCGCGCAGCCAGCTGCGCCTCGAACTTCGATCGCTGCTCGTCGGGGTCCGTGAGCTCGCTGAACGCGGTGGCCAGCTCCACGCCGCCGATCACCAGGTCGAAGTGCTCGGTGAGCGCGGGGTCGTCGCGGTGCGGCCGTGCCAGCGGCGACACCTCGCGCGGGAAGTCGCAGACGAACGTGGGTGTCACGATCGTGTGCTCGACGAGCTTGTCGAAGAGCTCCTGGACGATCTTCCCCGGGCCCCAGGCCGGATCCACGCTCACGGCATGCCGGGCTGCCAGATCGGGAAGGTCCGAGCGGTCGAGGGTCACCGGCTCCCCGGCGATCTGGCTCACGCAGTCCAGCAGCGTGACACGCGCCCACTCGCCCTCCAAGGCGATCTGGTGCCCGCCGGAGGAGACCGTCGTCGTGCCCAGCACCGCCCTCGCGACCGCCACGATCAGCGAGCGCGTGAGGTCCATGATGTCCTCGTAGTCGCCGTAGGCCTGATACAGCTCCAGCATCGTGAACTCGGGGTTGTGATCGCGGTCGATGCCCTCGTTGCGGAAGATGCGTCCGATCTCGTACACCCGCTCGAGGCCTCCCACCAACAGCCGCTTCAGGTACAGCTCGAGGGAGATGCGCAGTTTCATGTCCATGTCCAGCGTGTGATGGTGCGTGGTGAACGGGCGTGCGTTCGCGCCGCCGGCGATGGTCTGCAGCACCGGCGTCTCCACCTCCACGAACCCGAGCCTGTCCAGTTCGGCGCGGAGCGTCCGCAGCAGCGTCGCGCGCGCGGTGACGACCCGACGCGCGTCCAGGTCCGTCGCCAGATGCAGGTAGCGGCGGCGCTGCTGCAGATCGGGGTCGCGCAGGCCGTGCCACTTCTCCGGCAGCGGGCGCAGCGCCTTCGTCAATATCGTCAGCGTCCGAACCTTCAGCGAGAGCTCGCCGCGCTTCGTGCGGACCACGAGGCCCTCGGCACCCACGATGTCGCCGAGGTCGATCTCCTCCAGCAGGGCGCGGCTCGGCTCGTCCACCGAGGCTCCCTCACAGAACAGCTGCAGATCGCCCGTGGCGTCGCGAAGGACCAGGAAGGTGAGCTTGCCCATCCTCCGTGCCAGCACCACGCGTCCGGCCAGCGTTGCCCGACGATCCGAGTCCTCTCCCGGCGCCAGCGCTCCCTCGAACGCGGCGACGAGGTCGGCGGTGTGCGCGTCGGGTTCGAAGCGGAGCGCGAACCCAGGGATACCGGCGGTGCGGAGGCGCTCGAGCGAGTCCCGGCGGGCGCGGAGGATCTCGGCCTCGCGACCACCGTCGGCGCCATCCGCCCCGGCGTCATCGGCAGATCCGGCGGCCGGTCGCGGCTCGTCAGTCATCGGGCGACCCCACGTTCCTCTCGAAGACCAGACGGAGCCCCTCGAGGGTGAGCCAGGGCTCGTGATGATCGATGGTGCGGCAGTGCGGCAGGACGACGTGCGCCAGGCCGCCGGTGGCGATCACGACTGCGGTCCCGCCCAGATCGGCCCGGATCCGATCCACGATGCCATCGACCTCGCCGGCGGTGCCGAAGATCAGGCCGGATTGGATCGCCTCGACCGTGTTCTTGCCCACCACCGACCTGGGGGTGGCCAGCTCCACCCGGGTGAGGCGGGCCGTGCGGCTGACGAGGCTCGCGGCGCTCACCTGGAGGCCCGGCGCGATCACCCCGCCCACGAACTCGCCCGTGGCGGAGACCACGTCGAAGTTCGTGCCCGTACCGAAGTCCACGACGATCGCGGGGCCGCCGAAGCGCGTGAACGCCGCCAACGCGTTCACGATCCGGTCGGCGCCCACCTCGCGGGGATTGTCCGTCAGCACCGGCACGCCGGTCTTGGTGCCCGGCCCCACCACCACCGGCGGGAACGGGAAGTAGCGGGCGGACATCTCGCGGAGCGCCTCGGTCACCGCCGGCACCACGCTCGCGATCACCACCCCGGAGATCATCGACTCGAACGCCATCTCCCGCTGGGCCAGGAAGCCGGACAGCAGGAGCGCGAGCTCGTCGGAGGTGCGTTCGGGCATAGTCGACAGACGCCAGTGATGTTCGAGGGCGTCTCCGCGGAAGACCCCCAGCACGGTCTCGGTGTTGCCGACATCCAGCGCCAGGAGCACGTCGGTCCCCTCTCAGCCCGCACGCCCGTTGGCGGACGCCGGCTCAGCATGTCCCACCGGCTCGTCCGACGGCAACAGAAGGTTGTCGATCAGCCGGGTCGAGCCGAACGCGGCGGCGACGAGCGCCCTCGCGGGGGACTCCACCGTGTCCACCACAGCGAACGTCGCCTCCTCCACCACGGTGGCGTAGTCCAGGCGCGCCAGTGGCGTCGCGCCGATCTCCCGCGCCATCGCCGCACGCAGGACGCCCGCGTCACGCTCGCCGGTGCGGACCAGCGACGCCGCCTCCGCCAGGGCGAGGAACAGGCACGCCGCGTCCTCACGCTCCGCTGGGGACAGCAGCACGTTCCGGGACGACAGCGCGAGCCCGTCGGCCTCCCGCACGGTGGCGCAGCCGATGACGTCGACCGGTTCGTCAAGCTCTTTGACCATCTGCCGGATCAGGAACAGCTGTTGCGCGTCCTTCTCGCCGAGGTAGGCGGTGCACGCCCCCACCATGTCGAAGAGGCGCCGAACGGCCGTCAATACTCCTGCGAAGTGGCCGGGCCTGGATACGCCCTCCAGGAGAGCGCCCACGGGACCCGGGTCGACATCGGGGAGCGGGGCCCCGACCGGGTACATCTGCTCGACGGAGGGTGCCCAGACGGCATCCACGTCGGCCTGCTCGGCCAGCGCGAGATCGGCGGCCTCGTCCCTCGGGTACCCCTCGAAGTCCTCCCCGCCCACGAACTGCAGAGGGTTCACGAACAAGGACATGGCCACGAAGGATCGTTCCTGCTCTGCCCGGCGAAGGAGCGAGGCGTGACCGGCGTGCAGGGCCCCCATGGTCGGCACGAACCCGACCTCCCGGGACGCCGCGCGTGCGGCGTCGGTGGTCGCGCGGAACACCGCGGCGTCCCTGATCACCTCCAGCGGGTCAGCACCTCCTCAACGGCCTTGCTGTCCTCGGCCGATAGTCGTCCACCGCGCTCGCCCAGGTCCAGGGTGAGGCGGCAGAGCTCGACGTAGCCAGCCACTGCCTGCGGGGCGGCAGCACGCAGCGCAGCAAGGTTGCGCGCGACGGTGCCAGCGTCACCGCGCACGGCGGGACCGGTCAATGCGGCGGCGGGACCCAGCCGCCCGACGTTGGCCAGCGACGCGCGGGCCAGTGATCCCACGACGCCTGCCGGATCGGGGACGCCGATGTCCCCGAACAACTCCTCGGCGATGCCGGCGAGCGTCACGAGGTAGTTGGACGCGAAGACGGCGGCCGCGTGGTACAGCGGACGTCGCTCGTCCGCCAGCCGGAACGGCCTGGCGCCCACGTCGATCGCCAATCGCTCGCCGAGCGTCGAGCCCTCCTCGTCGTCTGCAGTGACGGCCATGGGAGCGCCGGCGATGCCCTCGATCGCGCTGCCGACGTCGGGGACGGTGACGAGCGGATGGATGGCGAGGCGACGTGCACCCGATGCCAGGGCCGTCGTCAGCACGTCGAGGCCGAGCGCCCCGGAGACGTGGGCCACCCAGGCGCCCGGACGGAACGCCGCCGCCTCGGCGAGCCTGGTCGCCGTCGGGGCCACCTCGTCGTCGGGGACCGAGACCAGCACGAGCTCCCCGGCGAGCGATGTCTCCCGCTCCGCCAGCACCGGCACGCCGGGCAGGTGCTCGGCTGCTCGCGCGACGGTGGCCTCGCGCCCCGCCACTGCCGTCACCCGGTGGCCCGCGCGCTGCAGCAGCACGGCCAGCGCGGTGCCCACACGCCCCGCCCCCACCACCGCCACCTCCATCCGGCGAGTATCCCTAACCGATGAGCCAGGCGATGGGGCCGGTGTGCGGCGTCGAGGCCACGGCTCCCTCTGCGTTCGGCACCTCGTGCGCACGGAGGAACCACCACACGCTCCCCGTCAGGAGCACGGCGAGCAGCACGAAGGCCCAGAACCGGTGAACACGCCGTGGGAGGGGAGGCTGCTGCCCGTCGAGATCCGCCCTGCTGAGGTACGTGGCCCGCGGCGCGAGGCGCGGGGCGCGATCGGCCGGTGCGGACGTGGCCTCCTCGGGTGCTCGCGCCGGCGCGCTCGATGTCCGGTACACCGGCGTGCCGCACGACGGGCAGGAGATCCCGGCGGCCTCGCCGGTCCAATCGCAGCGGAAGCAGGTCGCTCGCGCCATCACGAGACCCGCAGCGGCGACGCGAAGAGCCGGACGCCATCGGCCCAGCCGTCGGTCGACAGATCGCGAGCGCGTCGCCCCCCCGGCAAAGGGGGGTCGTCGTTCAGCTCCAGCAGGGGCACCAACACGAACGCGCGCTCGTGCATCCGCGGGTGCGGGACGACCAGATCGTCCGTCTCGATCACGGCATCGTCGAAGGTCAGCAGGTCCACATCGAGCGTCCTCGGCCCCCACCGGATCCCTCGCACGCGCTGGAGGACCTCTTCGACGGCCGCGCACGTAGTCAGCAGCTCGCCGGGCTCCAGGGCGGTGTCGACCTCCACCACCGCGTTCAGGAAGTCGGGTTGCGCCGGCCCGATCGGCGACGTCTCGTAGATCCGCGAGGAGCGGAGCACGGAGACGTCCGGGGTGGCCGCGAGGAGGTCGACCGCACGCTGGAGGTTGGCGAGCCGATCCCCCAGGTTCGAGCCGAGCCCCAGGAAGGCCCGCGCGGCCATCTCAGCCTCCGGCCGTGGCGGCGGCCGCGACGCCATCGATGCCGATCGAGCGCGCCGCGTTGGGCTTGTGCACGACCGCGGTTGCGCGCGTCACATGCTCGACCGCCAACACCGCGTTGGCGACCGCATCGGCGATCGACTCCAGCAGATCGAGCGACGTGCCGGCCACGGTGTCGCGGGCTGCCTGCGTGAGCACACGGTAATCGGCGGTCTCACTCACGTGGTCGCCGTCGACGCGCACCTCGATGTCCAGATCCACCACGAACGGCTGCGAGGTGTCCTTCTCGCCCGGGTTGGCCCCGTGACGTCCCTCGCATCGGATCCCCGTCAGGAACAGCCGGCTCGTCGTCACTGGTCATCATCCTCCTCATCGTCATCGTCATCGTCATCGTCGCCAGGGTCGCGGTCGAGGTCCACCCAGGGTGGCCTGCGCTCCAGCTGGATCATGACGGCACCGGTGGGGTCGGCGTCGTGACCGTGCGGAGCCCGCAGGTAGCGCGCGCGCAGGTACTCGTAGATCATCGGGCCGATCGTGTCCATCGCGTCCTCTGCCAGGAAGTGTCCGCACCCGGGAAGCAGTCCCAGGGTGGAGGTGGAGATCCACTCATTCAGCTGCTCGGCGGCGTCCACGGGCATGAACGGGTCCTCCTCTCCCCACAGGATCAGGACCGGGATCTCCAGTCCGGCGAGGCGGTCCTCGAGGCCCTTGAGATCGGCCCCGTCCATCGCCTCGGCGAAGCGGAGGAGGGCCGCCGTCCCCTCGGTGCCGTCGAAGGGGCGCAGATACTCGGCCAGATGCCCGTCGGTGAACCTCGGGCGGTTGCCCATGCCCAGGTCGAGCGCGGTACGGATCAGCACGTCAGCACTCCGCCCCGCCGACGCGTCCCCGAGCGACACGAAACCTCTCGCCGGCCAGAAGGAGCCGACGACCGGGTTCAGCAACACCAGTGCCTCCACCGGTCCCTCGACTGCCAGCAGCTGCGCGATCGCTCCGCCGTGACCTGCCCCCACCACGCCGAAGCGGTCGATACCCAGAACCCGCAGGAGCTCTCGCACGTATCCGGTCTGTGCCTCGACGTCCAACGGCGTGTCGACCGGTCTGTCCGAGTCGCCCGCGCCCAGCAGGTCGGGCGCGATCACCCGGAAGCGCCCGGCCAACAGTCCGGCCAGATCCCGCCACACGAACGAGCTCTGGGGGAACCCGTGGAGCAGCACGACGACGGGGCCCTCGCCCATGTCGAGGTACGCGAGCTCGCCGCCGGTCGTTCGCGCGCGTTGCTTCGCCGGCATCACGACGAGGGCGCTGCCCGCGCGATCGCGTCGACCACCCGCACCACCCTGCGCATGGCCAGGACGTCGTGCACGCGTACGAGGTCGGCGCACTGGGCCGCGCACCAGGCGACGGCGCCTGCGGTGCCCTCCAGGCGATCGGCCGGCGCGGGCGTGTCGGTGAGGGTGCCGATGAAGCGCTTGCGCGACGGGCCCACCAGCAACGGAACACCCAAGGTCTGCCGCATCGAGCGCACGGCTCGAAGGAGCGCGAGGTTGTGCTCCAGGTCCTTGCCGAACCCGATGCCCGGATCCGCGCAGAGACGCTCGTGCGGGATACCGGCGAAGATAGCGGCCTCCAGCCGCTCCCGGAGGAACTCCGTCACCTCACCGACAACATCGTCGTAGGTGGGGTCGAGCTGCATCGTGGTGGGTTCCCCCTTCATGTGCATGAGGATCATCCCCGCGCCCGCCTCGCGCACGGCTTCGAACATCCCCGGCTCCGTGCCGCCGCCGATGTCGTTCACGATGGAGGCGCCGGCCGCCAGCGCCGCGACGACGACGACGACCTTGCGGCTATCGATCGACACCGGCAGGTCGGGCAGCTCCGCCGCGAGCCGCTCGATGACCGGCACCACGCGCGCGATCTCGTCCTGAGCGCTCACCGGATCCGCACCGGGGCGGGTGGACTCGCCGCCGACGTCCAGCAGGTCGGCGCCCTCCCCGGCCAATCGCAGGCCGTGTGCGACGGCGGTGTCGGCGTCGAGGTGGAGCCCGCCGTCGGAGAACGAATCTGGCGTCACGTTCAGGATGCCCATCAGCAGCGTCCGTGTGCCGCAGGGGATCCGATGCCTCCCGCAGCGCCACACCCGCTCCATGGTCACCGCATGCCGATGTGCTGCATGGCCTCCTGGCGCGTGCGTGCGTCCGTGCGGAACAGCCCTCGCACCGCCGAGGTGACGGTCTGGGCGCCGGGCTTCTTGATGCCGCGCATCGTCATGCAGAAATGCTCGGCCTCGATCACCACGAACACCCCGCGGGGCTCCAGCGCGGTGTCGAGGGCCTCGGCGATCTGGGTCGTCAGACGCTCCTGCACCTGCGGGCGCTTCGACAGGAGGTCGACGACGCGCGCGATCTTCGACAGGCCGGTGATCTGCTGCGCCTTGTTGGGGATGTACGCCACGTGCGCCTTGCCGCTGAACGGGATCAGGTGATGCTCGCAGACGCTGAACAGCGGGATGTCGCGGACCATGATCATCTCGTCGTGGTCGGCGCCCTCGACGACGGTGACCAGCTGCGACGCGTCCTGCCCGATGCCCGCGAAGACCTCGCGGTACATCCGGGCCACGCGCGAGGGCGTGTCGCGCAGACCGCCCCGCTCGGGGTCCTCACCGATCCCCTCCAGGATCAGCCTGACGCCCTGTTCCACCTTGGCGTCGTCGAAGTCCGGGCCGTCGGGAAGCCTGTCCACGAGAGCCATGCTACCCGGGCATCTGGCGTCCAAGGAGGTGTGAGGATCTAGTGCAGCGTGCCCGGCGTCGACGGCGGGCGCTGGTCGCGCGGCGATCGCATGGCCTGGCGAGAGACCGCGAGTCCCGCGGAGCGAATCTCGGCCTCGCGCGGCGAACGCTTCTCGACACGGCGGAAGAACGCCTCCACCTCATCGCGGTCCAGTGTCTCCTTCTCCATCAGCAGGGCGGCGAGCTGATCGAGGTTGTCGCGGTTCTCGCTCAGCACCTCGAGCGCGACATCGTGCGCCTCGTCGATGAGGAAGCGGACCTCGGTATCGATCTCCAGCGCCACCGCGTCGGAGTAGTCCGGCGTGGATCCCCAGTCGCGCCCGAGGAAGACCTCCCCCTGCTTCTGCCCGAGGGTCCGTGGGCCGATCGCGTCCGACATGCCGTACTCCGTCACCATCTGGCGCGCCACCTTCGTGGCGCGTTCGATGTCGTTCTGCGCGCCGGTGGTCACGTCGCCAGCGACGATCTCCTCGGCGACGCGGCCGCCCATCAGCATGGCGAGCTCGTCGCGTAGCTGCTCGCGCGTCATGAGGAACTTGTCCTGCTCAGGCAGCGTGAGGGTGTACCCCAGTGCACGGCCCCGCGGGATCACCGTGATCTTGTGGACCTCGTCGGTGTTGGGCAGGACGTGGGCGACCATGGCGTGGCCGCCCTCGTGGTAGGCGATCAACCGTTTCTCACGCTCGTCCATCACACGGGACTTGCGCTCGGGGCCCGCCATCACACGGTCGACCGCCTCCTCGACCTCGGGCATCGTGATCGTCTTCTTGGAGCGTCGAGCCGCCAAGAGGGCTGCCTCGTTGATCACGTTGGCGAGATCGGCCCCGGTGAAGCCAGGCGTCCTCCGCGCCAGGACGTCCAGCTTCACGCCGGCGTCCAAGGGCTTGCCTCTGGCATGCACCTTCAGGATCGCCTTGCGTCCCTCCAGATCCGGCCGGTCGATCACGACCTGCCGGTCGAACCGCCCCGGTCGCAGGAGTGCGGGGTCCAGGATGTCGGGGCGGTTGGTGGCCGCCATCAGGATCACGGTGGTGCGCTGGTCGAACCCGTCCATCTCCACCAGGAGCTGGTTCAGGGTCTGCTCCCGCTCGTCATGGCCACCGCCCAAACCGGCTCCGCGCTGGCGGCCGACGGCGTCGATCTCGTCGATGAACACGATGGCCGGCGCCGCGGCCTTCGCCTGCTCGAACAGGTCACGCACCCGGGAGGCGCCCACGCCCACGAACATCTCCACGAAGTCCGAGCCGCTGATCGAGAAGAACGGGACCCCCGCCTCGCCGGCCACCGCACGGGCCAGGAGCGTCTTGCCGGTGCCGGGCGGGCCGAACAGCAGCACGCCGCGGGGTATCTTCGCGCCCATCGCCTGGAACTTGGCCGGCGACTTCAGGTACTCCTTGATCTCCTCCAGCTCCTCGATGGCCTCGTCCACGCCGGCCACATCGACGAAGGTGGTCTTCGGCTGATCCTTCGTGACGAGCTTCGCCTTGCTGCGGCCGAACTGCATCACCCTTCCGCCCCCGCCCTGGGACCGGTTCATGATCCAGAGCAGCACGCCGGCCAGGAGCGCAACGGGCAGCACCACCTGGATCAGGGTGAGGAGGATCGGCGAATCGTTCTGGGGATCCGAATCGATGGCGACATCATGCTGCTGGAGCGACCTGACGACCTCGCTCTGCGACTCGCCGGGGTAGTGCGTCGAATAGGAGCTGCCATCGGCGAGCGAGCCGGTGATGGCGTGGGAGGACTCGAGGAACATCGCGTCCGCCACATCGCCGTCCGCCACGGCTGCCTGGAACTGGCTGAAGGTGATCTCGCTGGGCGGTGCCTCCTGGTTCACCAGGGAGACCGCCAGCAGCAGGGCGCCCGCCACCATCAGGATCCAGAGCGTGGGCGTGCGCAGGACGCGTCGCAACGGGGTCTCGGACCGGGTCAGGAGCCACTTCCTTCCCTACGGCGGCGCAGACGCCGCGGGGCCGGTCCCCTTGCGGCGACCGAGCCCTGGGGCCGATGGTAGCACCGTCGCCGGACCGCAGGGTCGGCCGAGCGGGGAGGGCCGAGCGGGCTACCGGATGCCGCTGTCCAGGCTGAGGTCGACACGGGTGTAGCGACCGGCCGTCACGACGACCCGCGGCTGGGATGCCGTCGTGACGATGCCGGTCTGTTCCACGGGCACAGCTTCGACCGTGTAATCGCCGGGCGCGACGGGGATGCGGAAGGAGCCGTCCTCATCGGACCGTCCGGACGCCACCTCGTCGCCGTTGAGCAGGACACGCACGGTGGCCACCGAGGGGGCGTCGGGGCACGGGCTCCCGACCTGCATCACCGGACACTGCGGCCCGATCGTGACCCGCCCCTGGACACCGCTGCTACCGTCACCGGCCGCCCCCTGCGCACAGCCGGCCCCTGCCATCAGCACAGAGACGAGCAGGCCAAGGATCGGCGGTGTCTTCACAGGTCCGTGGGACGCCCGTGAGCCGGATGGCGTTCCCGATCAGGCGCCGCCGTACGCCTCCGGTTTCAGGGTCGCGATGTACGGCAGATTGCGGTAGCGCTCGGCGTAGTCGAGCCCGTAGCCGATCACGAACTCGTTGGGGATGTCGAACCCCAGGTACCGAAGCTCGATCGGGACCTGCTGGATGTCCTTCTTCTGCAGCAACGCCGCCACCTCGAGCGAGGCGGGCCGCCGGGCCCGCAGGTTCCTCAGCAGGTAGTTCAGGGTCAGTCCCGAATCCACGATGTCCTCGACCAGCAGGACGTCCCGGCCCTCCAGCTCGTGGTCCAGGTCCTTGAGGATCCGCACCACGCCCGACGTCTTCGTGGCCGTGCCGTACGAGGCCACTGCCATGAAGTCGAACTCCAGCGGCAGCCGGATGTGCCGGGCCAGGTCGGCCATCACCACGAAGGCGCCCTTCAGTACCCCGACGAGCAGCAGATGGGTGCCGGCGTAGTCGGCGGTGATGCGCTCGCCCATGTCGCGGAGCTTGTCCTGGATCTCCTCGGAGGTGATCAGGATGCGATCGATGTCGGGTTCGTAGGCCTCCACGTGTGCCGACAGTGTAGGGAGCCGATCCTGCGTCCGTGCGGTGACCGCCATCGCACCCCTCTCGCGTCGAGCCGGACAGGTCAGCGCTCGGAGGAAGTGCGAGCGAGGTGAACATACGCCGGGCCGCGATGAGCCTGCAATCCCATCGAGAGTAAACGGCGGCGCCCCGGCGGGCCGGCGGCCAGGTCGATGATCGCGAGGACGTCCTCGCGGGTCACCGAGGCCCCCAGGTCGAAGGCCGCGTGCAGGACCACACGGGCGGCGATCGAGGCGGGTAGCGCGGGCAGGTCCGCAGCGCGTAGGTCGACGGCGTGGACGATCGGGGATCGGCCGTTCGGCGTGACGTGCCGTGCGATCTGCGCGTAGGCCTCGTCGGCCTGGCGCGTGAGCTCCGCATCGTCCTCTCGCAGGAGCGCACCCGTGCGCGCCAGCGCCTGCCGCACATCGCGTCCGACGGCACGTTCCAGGGCCGGGAGGCCCCGGAGCCGGATCGCGTTCCGCAGATAGCGGGGGTCGCTGTTGGTGGGATCGACCCGGGGGCGCAGACCCAGGGAACGGCAGAACGCCTCCGTCTCCATACGGCGCACGTCCAGCAGCGGGCGGACCCACGGACCGAGGACCGGGGGGATGCCGGCGGTCCCGGCCGCCCCCGCCCCGCTCAGTGCCCGCATCAGCACGGTCTCGGCCTGATCGTCCAACGTGTGACCGGTCGCGATCCGCGCCGCCCCCATCTCGTGGGCCACGGCGAGCGCCGCCGCCCGGCGGCGGGCGCGCGCCCACGCCTCCACGGAATCGCCGCGCTCAGGACGGCCGCTCACCACCACGTGCTCGAACGTCAGATCGAGGCGGGTCGCCAGCCGCCCCACGTAGCGGGCGTCGCCCTGGGACCCTCGGCGCAGGCGGTGGTCCACGTGCAGGATCGCGAGCCGGATGCGGAACAGACGGCGGAGGCGCGTGAGCGATTCCGCCAGGCACACCGAATCCGGGCCGCCCGACACGCACATCAGCACGAGCTCGCCCGGCTCGAACATCACGAAGGCCCGGGAGGTGGCGGTGACCCGCTGGAGGACGCGGGCGACGGCGGGAGGGCGGCGCATGCCGGCGATCAGGCGCCGGCGACCCTCGAGAGCCACAGCTGCGGCTCCGCGATCTCCGCGAGGGTCGGAAGGTTCGCCCGGTCGGCCCATACGAGGTTGAACGTGTCCATGCCGGCGCGGTCCACCACGGTCCTGACGAAGTGCTCGCCCGCGTCGTACTGCTTGACCTTCGACTCGAAGCCGATCGCCTTCTGGAAGGTGCGCTCCAGGCTGGAGGAGTGGCGGCGGGCCTGCAGCGACCGCTTCAGCATCCCCAGGTCATCGACACGGCCCTCGGCCAGCTCGTTCATCACGAAGGACGCGTGACCCTCCAACACCGACATCACCGACTGCATCCGGTAGAAGAGCTCGCGCTGCTCCGGCGACAGGAGGAGGAAGAAGGCGCCCACCCCTCGCCAGTCCGCCCCCGAGCGCAGCTCCTGGGCCGCCCGCTGCAGCTGCTCCATCAGCTCTTTGGAGTCGAACTGGACCGTCCCGAAGTACATGTCCACCAGCTCACGCAGGTACCCGCGCAGCCACGACGTGGCTCCGAACTGCACCCGATGCGTGACCTCGTGCAGGGAGATCCACAGACGGAAATCCCGGGCCGGAAGCGCGAACCGCTGCTCCATCTCCGCGACGTTGGGTCCCACGAAGTACAGCAGTCCCTCGTCGTCGGGCGGCAGGAACACGTCGTACTGCCCCAGCACCTTGCGGCTCACGTAGCCGAGGAGCCCGCCGATCTGCACGGCGAGGGCCTTGCGGCGGACCTCCGCCCGCCCGCCGGGTTTGAGGGACTCCATCCGCTCCGCGAGGGGTTCCATCAGTCGCTGGAGGCCCTTGAGGTTGGCGCCGATCCACTCCCCGCGGGACATCACCCATGGCCTCGTGCGGAACCCGTCCACCGACAGGCCGGTGAAGGAACGGATCATATGCTCGCTCTCGGCCACGAGCTCGGCGAAGTCCTCGCGCATCCGGGCCCGCTGCACCGCCGTGACCCGAACGCTCGGACCCGCCACCCTGCGTCCCAGCTCGTGCGCGGTCTGCCAGTCGGCCAGCCTCGAGGCAGCCGAGCCCATGGACCAGTCGACGGACGTGGCGTCCATGGGCCGGGGCCTAGCCCCCTGCCGCCTTCCGGGCGGCGATCATGGCCGCCCGGCGCGCCTGACCCTCGGCGACACGCCGGTCCGTCCCCTTGGCCAGCAGTTCCTCGAGCGTCGTCTGGAAGACGGTCTCGTCCAACGCCACCTCGGGACGTGCGGCGGCCTCGGGCGTCGGGGCCGGCGGCGTGGCGGCGGCTGACGCGGCAGGGGCTTCGGCAGGAACGGCTGCGGCCTCGGCAGGGACTGCGGGCGCCGCAGCAGGGGCCGCGGGAGCCGGAGCGGTTGCGGCCACCGCTGCCGCGGGAGCCGTCGCGCCGACGGCGACGGGCAACGCCGGGGGGGCGACGACCACCGGCACAGCCTGCGAGACATCGACCGAGCGGCGCGGCAACTCACGTCCCAGTCGCACGCGATCGGCTCGAACGACCTTGACGCTCTCCTCGTCGCCCCCGAAGTGCGGCGCGTACCGCATGTACGCCAGGATCAGCAGCACCACCACCAGCACCGCGACCCCGAACATGATGGCGGCGAGCGACGGCAGGGGACCCAGTGGCCCCGTGGGGCTCTTGTTGATGACCGGCGTGGCGCCCGGGCTATTGATGACCTGCGCCACGGCCGCCTGCGCTCCGAGGATCGGAAGAGCCAGGGACACCAGGGCGGCGGCCAGGAGTCGTCGGGTGCTCTTCATCGCGGCGGATTCTAACAACAGGCGCCCGTGGGGCGGTGGGCAGCCGCGCCGGGGGCTTGAGAGAGCCGGAGATGGGATTTGAACCCATGACCTACCACTTACGAGGCGGTTGCTCTACCACTGAGCTACTCCGGCCGGAGCGCCACTGTACCAACGGAGGTTGGCGCGAAGAGGGTGGTGCCGCCCGGCGGCTTGACTCACCGTGCCGCTCGTCGCGCGCCCCCGCATCAGTCATGATGCTGGCCGTGACCGATACGATTGAGGGTCCTGTCCGGCGCGTCATGGTCGGCACCGACCGGTCCGAGACGGCCGAGCGAGCCGTCCGATGGGCCGCAGGGTTCGCCGAGCGATTCGAGGCCGACCTCTACGTGGTGCAGGTGATCGTGCCCGAACACCCTGCCGACACCGAGTACGGCGCCGCGGAGGCAACGCGCGCGCGCGCCACGGCCGACGAGCTGCACCGCCACGTCTTCGAGCTCGCAGCCGAGCGAGGGCACGGCAAGGTCGTGGTGGACGACGACCCCGCCATGGCGATCGTCCATGCCACCGAGGAGGAGGGCATCGACGTGCTGGTGGTAGGCAACGCGGGGATGTCGGGGCGCAAGGAGTTTCTGCTGGGCAACGTGCCCAACCGGATCAGCCACAACGCCCGCTGCACCGTCATCATCGTCAACACCTTCGCCACTGAGGGCGGGCCGGCGGGGGCGAGCCCTCGGGCCACCGTGATTCGGGGCAGCGAGGTCCCCGAGACACAGCCGCACCTCATGGCGCGCGGCACGAGGATCGCGTCCATCATGGGCGCTCACGGCCTGAAGGAGCTCTTCGGCCGTCCCGACGGTGAGGGCGCCACCGGCAGGCGCCGGCAGGCGAAGCGGTTGCGGGAGGCGCTGGAGGAGCTCGGTCCCACGTTCTCCAAGCTGGGGCAGGTGCTGTCCACGCGCCCCGACCTGCTGCCGCCGGAGTTCATCGAAGAGCTCGCCTCGCTGCAGGACCACGTGCCGCCGCTCAGCGAGGAACAGGTCGTCACCGTGATGGAACAGGAGCTCGGTGTGCCCTGGGAGGACGTGTTCGGATCGATCGAGCCCACGCCGCTCGCCGCAGGCACGATCGCACAGGTGCATCGAGCCACGCTGGCGGGCGGTGACCGGGTCGTGGTGAAGGTGCAGCGTCCGGGCGCGCGCGAGGACATCGAACAGGATCTCGCGCTGCTGGAGCTGTTCTCGGAGAAGGTGTCCCAGCGCAGAGAACTCAGGCAGGTCATCGACATGGGGGCGGTCTTCGAGCACCTGTCCACGTCCCTGCAGCGCGAGCTGGATTTCCGCAGGGAGGCGGAGAACATCGAACGGATGCGGGGGGTGATCGGCGGCTACTCGCGGCTGGCCGTGCCCGACGTCTACGCTGAGCTGTCCACCTCCCGGCTGCTGGTGATGCAGGAGATCCAGGGCGTGCCGATCGCGCAGGCACCCGAGGGGTCCCCCCAGCGCAGAGAGGCTGCGCGCCAGCTGCTGGAGTCCTATTACAAGCAGATCCTCACCGACGGCTTCTTCCACGCCGACCCGCATCCGGGCAACCTGATGTGGTGGCACGACTCGGTGTACTTCCTGGACTTCGGCATGGTGGGCGAGGTCGGCGCCGACATGCGGGAGCACCTGATGCTGCTGCTGATGGCGTTCTGGCAGGAGGACGTGGGCTTCCTCACCGACGTGACCCTCCAACTGGCGAACGCCGTCGATCGCAGCGACCTGGACGTGAACCGGTTCCAGGCGGAGATAGGCGAGCTGATGGCGAAGTACCGTGGGCTGTCACTGCGGGACATCCAGCTCGGGCCGATCCTGCAGGAGATGACGGAGATCTCCATCCGCCACGACGTCCCGCTGCCGGCATCGCTGGCCATGACCGGCAAGGCGATGGCCCAGATGCAGCTGGCCACCGCGCAGCTGGATCCGGAGCTCGACCCCTTCGAGGTCGCGGGCAGCTACCTGATGCGAGGGGTCCTCGGCGGCATACGCGAGAAGCTGGACCCGAAGACGGTGTACTACCAGTCGCAGAAGCTGAAGGTGCGCTTCCGGTCCGTGGTGGAGGCGATCGAGCGGCTGATCGGCGCGCGGCCCGGCGCCAAGCTCGAGGTGAACTTCCGCGCGGCGCCCCTGGAGGAGACCATCCGCCGAGCCGGACGCCGCCTGTCCCTGGGCATCACCGCCGGCGCCTCGCTGCTGGGGTCGGCCATGACCGCATCCTCCGACAGGGTGGCCGCGTGGATCCCGGCGAGCCTCGGCCTGCTAGGCGGCCTGCTCACCCTGGCTCTGCTGGTGGACCTGGTGCGCCGCGGCAAGTAGCGCACCGCGCTCTCAGCCGCAGGCCCCCTCGGCGAACTCCTGCTCGGTCACCGAATCCGCCGGGCGTTGCACGAGACCCGGCACGAGATCCAGCGCGCTGAACCCCAGCGCGTAGGTGCCAACGGTCGTGTCGACCTGCGCGAAGAGGTGCCGGTGCAGCGGCAGGGCCCGGCGGAGGGCCACATCCTCCTGGAAACCCAGGGGGGTGCGCCCCGCGATGAACATCGACGCCGGCGAGGGAGCGTCGGCATGGATCTGCCACAGCGGGGAGGCGTTGGCCCGGGACGACGACGGGGCGTCGCGTCTCGGCAGCGCGACGGTCAGCGACTCCCGGTGACGCCCAGATCCTCGCAGTGCACGAAGAGGAACCGCACCGATCCGAACGGGCTCGGCCTCACGCCCAGATTGAACGACGTGCGTGGCACGCACGACGGAAGCAGCGGCAGCAGACACGCCGCCAGGGCGAGCGCCAAGACGTTCCTGCACATCGGCACCTCCTCTGCGGTGATACGTAGAGAACGAGCCGAGGTGGCGGGGAGCGGCGCTAGCCTTCGATGCTGGCGCCCCTGCTCTGCATCGGCGTCCCGGCGTCGGGCGCGGCCCTGCCACCTGCCGTGCGGATCGAGCGCATCACGATCTTCTCCAGGAGGAAGGCCACCACCGCCATCACGGCGCCCATGAGCCACCGCTCGAACCGACGGGGCAGGCTCTTCGGTCGTGGCCTGGTTGTCGGCACGGAGGTCAGCTTCCCACGGCGGGAACGGCTCCGTCCGAGCCCTCGGAGTTCACGGGGAGCCGACCGGCGACCGTCGTCCCACCTCCCGGGTGACTGTCGACCTGCAGATCGCCGTCGAGGGCGCCGAGGCGATCGGCGATCCCCTGGAGCCCGGTGCCGTAGCCAACGTGACCCGGATCGAAGCCCCGGCCGTCGTCGGACACCGTGAACTCGAGCGATCCGCTCCGCTCGACGAGCGAGATCGTCGCATGTGACGCGTCGGCGTACTTGGCCAGGTTCTGCAGGCTCTCGAGCACCGAGAAGTAGACGGCGGCCTCGATCTCCTGGGGGAACCGGGCGATCCCCGCGGCCTCCATCGACACGGAGACAGGGGACTTGCGCGCCTGCGCCTCGACGGCGGCCACGAGGCCCTTGTCGGCGAGCAGGGGCGGGTAGATCCCGCGAGCGAGGTCCCGAAGGTCGCTGAGGGCCGAGCCGGTCTCGGCTTCGATCTGCTCCAAGATCTCGATCGCCTTTGGCGGGTCCCGTTCCGTGAGTTGCCGGGCGAGCCTGGCCTTGACCGAGAGCGCGACGAGCTGTTGTTGGGCGCCGTCGTGGATGTTGCGTTCGAGCTTCCGACGCTCCTCGTCCTGCGCGG
>JBDUEF010000029.1:0-21542 GCA_040002535.1 Actinomycetota bacterium
CCCGCATCGCGGTGGTCTGACCCACGAACCCACTGCCGACGATCGTGACCTTCATGTGGTATCGCTCCTCGTGTCGTGCACACGGCACCGGCCGGGCGGCCGGTCTCTCCCACATGCTACCGAGCGGGTTCCGGGCTCCGGTCGCGCAACCGATCCACCACCGCGTCGGTGAACCCGGTGGTGGTCCCCGCCATGGGGTCGGTGCGGTCCACGCGCAGGTCGGCGGTGGTATGGACGCCCTCGGCCACCACCGCCGCCACGGCTGCCTGGAGGCGGTCGCCGGCCTCGCGCTCCCCCAGGTGACGAAGCAGCATCGCCCCCGACAGCATGAGCCCCATCGGGTTCGCCCGGTTCGAGCCGGCGTAGCGGGGTGCCGTGCCGTGGGTGGCTTCGAACACTGCCAGCGCGTCCCCCATATGGGCGCCCGGCGCCACGCCCAGCCCGCCGATCTCGCCCGCCACCAGGTCGCTCACGACGTCGCCGTAGAGATTGGGCATGACCAGCACGTCGAAGCGTTCCGGCGCCTGGATCAGCTGCATGCACAGCGCGTCGATGATCCGGTCCTCGAACGCCATGTCGGGGAACTCCTCGGCCGCCACGCGGCGGGCCACCTCCAGGAACAAGCCGTCGGAGAACTTCATGATGTTGGCCTTGTGGCTCGCGGTCACCTTCTTCCGTCCGTTCGCCTTGGCGTACTCGAAGGCCCTGCGCACGATGCGCTCGCTGCCGCGCTCGCTGATGGTCTTGATGGAGATCCCGCTGTCCTCCCGGATCCACCGGCCGGTGCGCTGCCCGATGAACCCGATCAGCTCCCCGGTGGTCGCCGATCCCTGCTCGAACTCGATGCCGGTGTACATGCCCTCGGTGTTCTCCCGCACCACCACGAGGTCGACCTGATCGTAGACGCTGGGCACCCCCGGGTAGAGCGTGCACGGCCGGATGCAGGCGTACAGATCCAGCGCCTGCCGGAGTGCGACGTTGATGCTACGCATGCCGCTGCTCACGGGGGTGGCGACCGGACCTTTCAGCGCCACGCCGGTGCTGCGGATCGCGTCGAGGGTTGCGGCCGGCATCGGGGTGCCCTCGCCGGCGGTCGCTGCCTGCCCCAGCTCGTGGACCTCCCACGCGATGGCCACACCGGTGGCCTCGATCGCCCGACGGGTTGCCCCCACGACCTCCGGACCGATCCCGTCGCCCGGGATCACGGTGACGCGGTGGGACATCGATGCCTCCTGTCGCGGCGGATGGACCCGTGCGTCGCTGGTCACGAGCACGCCATGGCCCCGGGGTCCTCGAGCGGTCTATCCTTGCAAGGACGGGAGACACCGACCACCCTCGAGTGGTGGCGCCGATGAGCTCCTAGCTGATCGCGGGCGATCCCAGGAGGAGACGGGCGTGACGGAGAAGGGGCTTCGCGAGGTCGTCGCCGGGCAGACGAAGGTGTCCGACATCGACGGCGCCGCCGGGCGGCTCTGGTACGCGGGGTACGAGATCGGCGATCTCGCCGCCAACGCCTCCTTCGAGGAGGTGGTGTACCTCCTGCACCACGCGCGGCTGCCGAACCGCGAGCAGCTCGACGACCTGCACGAGTTCCTGATCAACGAGCGGGAGCTCTCGCCGTTCCTGCTCAAGGTCATGCCCGACCTGGCACAACAGACCTCCCCGATGTCGATGCTGCGGACGGGGATCTCCGCGGCCTCGGCCTACGACCACGACGGGTGGGACGAGAGCCCGCCCGCCCAGTACCGCAAGGCCATGCGCCTGATCGCGAAGACCCCCACGTTGATCGCCACCTATCACCGGCTGCGCACCGGTCAGGAGGTCATCCCGCCGAACCCCAAGCTTCCGCACGCCGCCAACTTCCTGTGGATGCTGCTGGGCGAGGAGCCGGACCTGGACGACGCCGCCGTGCTGGACACCACCCTGACCCTCTATGCCGACCACACCATGAACGCCTCCACGTTCACCGCGCGCATCATCGCCTCGACGCTCGCCGACATGTTCAGCGCCATCACCGGCGCGATCGCGGCCCTGAAGGGGCCGCTGCACGGCGGCGCCAACGAGGAGTCCATGAAGATGGCCGAGGAGATCGGCTCCCCCGATCGAGCGGAGGCCTACGTGCGGGACCGCCTGGAACGTCACGAGAAGGTGATGGGCTTCGGCCACGCCGTGTACACCACGATGGATCCGCGCGCGACGGTGCTGAAGACGCTCGCGCGCGAGTCGGGCGAGCGTCACGGCGACACGCGCTGGGCCGACATCTTCGAGACCCTGCAGGGCACGGTCTACGAGCAGAAACAGTTGTGGCCCAACGTGGATCTGTACGCGGCGGGCGTATACCACGTGCTGGGCATCCCCACGGACCTCATGACCCCGATCTTCGCGATGGCGCGGATGGCCGGGTGGACCGCGCACGTGCGCGAGCAGTACGCCGACAACAAGGTGATCCGTCCCGGCAGCGAGTACGTGGGCCCCGCCGGCCAGAGCTGGGTCCCGATCGAGGACCGCTAGCTCAGGCGCCCGTCGGGCGCGGGAAGAGGCCGGCTCCCTCCACCACCGCGCGGACGGAGGCGTCGTGCCCCATCCCCATCAGGTGCACGCCGCTCACCCCGGGGATCGCGCGGATGCCGTGCACGACCTCGATCGTGAGATCGCGTCCGACCTCCTCCGCGTCGTCACCGGCCTCCTCCAGGGCCCGCAGCATGGCGGGGGGGACGCGGACGCCCGGCAGATTGTCGTTCATGAACCCGGCGGCCTTGGCGCTTCGCAGCGGCACCAACCCGATCAGCACCTTCGCGCGTTCGAAGACACCGCGCGAGCGCATCACGTCGGCCCAGGCGGTCAGCGCCTCGACGTCGTAGGCGATCTGGGTCCAGATCAGGTCGGCGCCGGCGTCGAGCTTACGCTCCAGCCGGACGGGGTCGTACGGATCGGCCAGGGGCAGGTCGGCGACGCCGATCAGGTACCGGGGCGGGTCCTCGATCGCTGCGCCCGACAGGGTGGTGCCCTCGTCGCGGAGACGGCGAACGAGCCCCACCACCTCCAGCACCGAGAGATCGTTCACGACCGCGGCATCGGGATGGTCCCCGATCGCGATGGGATCACCCGACAAGCACAGCACGTTGCGCGCGCCCAGCGCCCAGGCGCCCAGCAGCTCGGCGGTGATGGCCAGGCGATTGCGGTCGCGGACGGTGAGCTGCAGCGTCGGCTCGATCCCGGCCGCCGCCACGAAGGAGGCCCCCGCCGCCGCCGACATGTGCGCCGATGCCGTGGGGTTGTCGGTGATGTTGGCCGCGTCGATCGAGCCCACCAGGGCGCGTGCGTGCTCGGTGACGGCGGCCCCGCTGCCCGCCCGGGGGGGCACGATCTCGCCGGTCACCGCGAAGTGCCGGCCACGGAGGATGGCGGCGAGCCGGCCGCCTGCATCGGCCGGGAGGTTCACCGGGGGTACGCCGCGGTCTCGGCCGCGGCCACCGTGTTGACCAGTAGCATCGCGACCGTCATGGGACCGACGCCTCCGGGGACCGGTGTGAGCGCGCCCGCCACCTCGGCGGCCTCCTCATGGTTCACGTCGCCCACGAGGCCGTCGGGCGTGCGATGCACGCCGACGTCGACCACGGTGGCGCCGGGCTTGATCATGGCGCCGGTGATCATCTGCGGCGCGCCCGCCGCCGCCACCAGGATGTCGGCGCGGCGGGTGTGGGCCGCCAGGTCGCGGGTCCTTGCATGGCAGCACGTGATGGTGGCGTTGCCTCGGATCGAGTCCTGCGCCAGCATGATCGACAGCGGTGCGCCCACCAGCTCGCCGTAGCCCACCACCACGACCTCCTGCCCCTCGAGCGAGATGCCCGAGCGCAGCAGCAGCTCCACGATGCCGTAGGGCGTGGCCGGCGGGAACGTGGGATCGTTGCGCATCATCATGCCGACGTTCAGGGGGTGCAGGCCGTCGACGTCCTTCTCGGGATCGACCGCCATCTGCACGGCGAGCTCCTTGAGATGGCCGGGCAGCGGCAGCTGCACGATGATGCCGTGGATCTCGGGGTCGCGGTTCAGCCGCCGGATCGTGGCCAGCAGGTTCCCCTCGGTAACGAAGGCCGGCAGATCCACCTGCTCGGAACGGATCCCGACGTCCGCGCAGGCCTTGTGCTTGGCACCCACGTAGATCCGCGATGCCTGGTCGTCGCCCACCAGCACGGCGGCGAGGCCCGGGATCACGCCGCGTTCGTGCAGGGCCTGGACGCGCTCGGCGACCTCGGACCGGACCTGGGCGGCGATCGCCTTGCCGTCGATGATCGTGGCCGTCACGGCCCGCATCCTACTCGGGGGTCCTTCGCCACGACCAAAATCCCACCGGCGGAGCAGCGGACGAACCTGTCTTGCAGGACCTCAGTGCCGGAAGTGCCGGCGGCCGGTGACGACGACCGCCATCCCGTGACGCTCCGCCACCTGCAGGACCTCATCGTCGCGCACCGATCCGCCGGGGTGGATCACGGCGGTCACGCCCACGTCGGCGGCCACCTCGAGCGCGTCGGGGAACGGGAAGAACGCGTCGGAGGCCATGACGGCGCCAGCGGCCCTCTCCCCGGCCTTGCGCGCCGCGATCCAGGCCGAGTCCACCCGCGACATCTGCCCGGCGCCGATGCCCACGGTCGCCCCATCCTTGGCGAATACGATCGCGTTGGACTTCACGCGCCAGGCCACCTGCCACGCGAACAGCAGGTCCGACCACTCGGCGCTCGTGGGTTCGCGGGAGGACACGACCTTGCACTCGTCGTGTCCCTCGGTCACCACATCACGGTCCTGGATCAGGGCGCCCCCCGGCATCGGCCGCACGTCGAGGGCCATATCCGCGCCGGCGGGCACCCGCACCAGACGGAGGTTCTGGCGCTCGGCGAACACCTTCATGGCCTCGGCCGTGAATCCGCGCGCCACCACCACCTCGGTGAAGACCTCGCGCATGGCCTCGGCGGCGGCGCCGTCGGCCTCACCGTGGAAGGCCACGATGCCGCCGAACGCGCTCACCGTGTCGCAGGCGAAGGCCCGACGGTACGAGTCGGCCGGCGACGATCCCGCCGCCGCGCCGCAGGGGTTGTTGTGCTTGACGATCACGGCCGCGTCGGGCGGCAGGGCCAGCGCCAGCGACAGCGCCGCGTCCACGTCGAGCCAGTTGTTGAACGACATCGCCTTGCCCTGCAGGACCTCCGCGCCGCCGAGGGGTCCCGGTCCCGCCGCCTCCCGGTACAGAGCCCCCCGCTGATGCGGGTTCTCCCCGTAGCGCAGATCGGCCACCTTCTCCAGCGCGAGCCCCACGAAGACCGGCAGCGCGTCGTCGTCGGCGCGGCGCGCGAACCAGGCCGCCACGGCCGCGTCGTAGGCCGCGGTGTGCGCGTAGGCCTCGGCGGCCAGAGCGAAACGCGTGGACCGGGTGAGGCCGCCCTCCAGCCGCAGCTCGTCCAGCACCATCTCGTAGCGGGAGGGGTCCACCACCACGCCGACGGACTCGAAGTTCTTCGCGGCGGCGCGCAGCATGGCTGGACCGCCGATGTCGATGTGCTCGATCACCTCCTCGGACCCAGCGCCCGAGGCCACGGTCTCGCGGAACGGGTACAGGTTCACCACGACGAGCTCGAAGGGCTCGATGCCGTGCTCGGCGAGCTGCTCAGCGTGCTCGGATCGCCGCCGGTCGGCGAGGATCCCCGCGTGGATCCCGGGATGCAGCGTCTTCACGCGCCCGCCCAGCATCTCGGGCGACCCGGTGACGTCCTCGACCGAGGTGACCTCAAGACCCGCCGCCCGTAGCGCCTGGGCCGTCCCGCCGCTCGCCACCAGCTCGGCGCCCAGATCGCGAAGGCCCCGGCCGAGCTCGGTCAGACCCGACTTGTCGGAGACCGCCAGCAGTGCGCGGCGGACCGGCCGTATCTCGCTCACGTCGCCTCCCGCATCCTCACCCGCCGCCCCTCCACGTCCAGGCGACCCTCCATGAGTGCACGCACGGCCGCCGGCAGCAACCGATGTTCGACCTCGTGGACCCGCGCCTCCAGCGAGTGCCAGTCATCGCCGTCGTGGACCGCGATCGCCTCCTGCGCCACGATCGGACCATGGTCGACCTCCTCGTCCACCAGGTGCACGGTCACACCCGTCACCTTGACGCCCCAAGCGAGCGCGTCGGCCACGGCGTGCGCGCCGGGGAACGACGGCAGCAGCGCGGGATGCACGTTCAGCCACCGGCCGGCGAAGGCCTCGGCGAAGGTCGCCGTCAGCACCCGCATGTAGCCGGCGTTCACCACGATGTCGACGTTGCGGCTCCGCAGCGCCTCGCACACCGCCACGGTGTAGGCCTCACGATCGTCGAACGCGGCGGGCTCCACCACCACGGTCTCCACGTCCCGGCCGGCGGCCCGCTCGAGCGCGTGGACGCCGGGGCGATCGCTCAGGACCACCACGATCGAGGGTGCGATGCCGGGGTCGTCGAGCAGGGCCTGCAGGTTGGTGCCGCCGCCCGACACCAGCACGGCGATCCGCGATCCCATGGCGCGAACGCTAGCAGGCGTCGGCGCCCGGGGCGTTCTGGGTCGCGGCCTCTCCCGACACCCGAACGGCGGCAGCCGTAGGCTGGCGGGCATGCCCACCGAGACCACGAAGGGCACCGATCGGTGTGAGACCCACCCCGGCACGCCGTCGGTGGCCGACTGCGGACGGTGCGGGCGCGCCCTGTGCATCGCGTGCGCGGTGCCGGTGCGCGGGGCGGTGCTCGGCCCGGAATGCCTGCCGCCGGATGTGGCGGCCGAGGTCCTCCCCCAGCCGGCCCAGCGAGCGCCGATACCGCGCTGGTGGGCCGTCACCGGCATCGCGCTGATGGTGCTGGTGGGGTCGACGCTCTTCGCCTGGACGCGGTTCGGCGTGGCGTCGGGGTGGTTCGGCGCGTGGGGGATCCCATTGCGATGGTCGATGGTGACCGCCGTCGCCGGTGTGCTGGCCCTCGGCCTGTGGGTGATGACGCGACGCGCCCCGGGGCGCGGGATCGCCGGAGCTCTCGTGATGCTCTCCGTCGTGGCCGGCGCCGGCGCGGAGCTCTCGATCCTGAACCCGCCGCCGTTCGCGAGGGCGACCGTCGCGCCGTGGGTGGCGGTGATCTCTGCGGCGATCGCGGCGGGCGCCGCCCTCACCACCGTGTTGCGGATCTGGAGGACATCGGCCCCGAGGGCCCGACAGAGCCCCGACGTGCGCTAGCCTTGGGCTCCGACGACGAGCCAAGGGGCGAGACCGTGAAGAAGTGTCCGTACTGCGCCGAGGAGATCCAGGACGAAGCGATCAAGTGCCGGTACTGCCTCAGCGACCTCTCCACCGCCCCACCCTCCGCCGCCACACAGGCTCCCAGCGAGGTCTCCGAGGCAGACGCCACGACGCCGACCGGCGCCGGCCAGACCGCCGCCGCACCGGTCACGGGACCGCCGGCCCAGGTGCAGTACAGCCACAGCGGGCACCGGTACGTGCTCGGCTACGGCGTGGACTTCTTCGGCATCTGGGACCGATCGGCGCCCGGCGCCCCGGCCGAGCGGTACCCGCGCACCGACGCAGGCTGGGTGCAGGCCTGGACCCGGTTCGCGACGCTCGAGCCGTCCCATGTCGCCGTGCCGCAGGCCACGCAGGCCGCCTCCCCGGGCGGGTGGGGTTCGCAGCCCACGGTGATCGCATCGGGCGACACCGACGCCCTTCAGTACACGCACTCCGGCCAGCGCTACCTGCTGGGCTACGGCAGCACGTTCTTCGGCATCTGGGATCGCACGGCCCCGACCGCGCCCGTTGAGCGCTTCGGGCGCGATGATGCCGGCTGGCAGCAGGCCTGGGCGCGATTCACCTCGCTGGAGACGCACTACACCGAGGTCGGACTGGGTCGATCCTCCGGCTCGGGCTCCGCGTCGGAGCCCACCGCCGATACGACGCCATCCGCCTGAGCTCGCGTCTGCACCGAGGATCCGAGCGCACCGCCGATCACTCCCCAGGCGAGCCCCAGCAGCACCGTGCGTCCGACGTCTGCGCCCAGACGGAGCACCTCCTGGTCCGACCGGGTCACGGAGACGGCGGACACGGCGACGCCGGCGGCCGTCAGGGACGCGAACACCACGCCTGCACCGGCCCCACGCAGCACCCGCTCCGCCGCCGAGCCGGCATCCAGCGCCGCGGCGCGACCGCCCCACACGGTGGCCAGCGCCGGCGCCAGCAAGAAGAGGAGCCACACCGGCGAGAGGGGCAGGACGTCGGAGGACCGGTCCGCGAGGAGCAGGTCCCCCCACCCCGGCCGAACGGTGAGCGCACGCGGACAGAGCGTGCTGGTCTGGGAGTCGGACCCCCCCAGCTCCAGGCAGCCGCCCATCGCCGGCACCGCCATCAGCAGGAGCTGGTCGGGCAGCAGCAGCGCGTGGTGGCCCGCCACGATCGCCCCCGACCAGCCCATGCGGGAGAGGCCGCGGACGTAGGTGCTGGAGGCACCCGTCTGCAGGGCGGCCACGGCGAGGAACCCCCCCAGCGACAGCACCATGAGCGCGACGAACATGCGCCAGCCACCTCTGATCCATGCGATCGGCCGTGCCCCCCGGGGCTCGGAGGGTGCGAGGCTCTCCCCGCATGAGGCGAACCCACCGGCGGCGCCGGCGACGGCCGCCACCACCAGCGACCCGGCCAGCGCCTCCCACGCCACGACCCGGAGTTCGGTGATCCCCGCCGACGGGAAGCGCAGCACCACGGCGATCGACACGCCGAACACCAGGAGCCCATAGGCGGGCGCCACCGCGGCGCCCCACCTGAGCCGGCGGCCTACGCTCCCTCCGGCACGCCCGGCCACCGCCCTGCCGGCCCACCAGAGCGCGCCAGCTGCGATCGCGGTCCCGAGCAGGAGCGTGACGTGCAGGGTGGTCTCCGTCGGCACGTCGACGAAGCTCAGGGAGGCGACCCCGACGCCGAACACCCCGCTGCCGACCGCACGCACGCCGGCCCCGTGGAACGCCCCGATGTAGAGCCCCGCCAGCTTCCAGGGCAGCCGCAGACCGAACGGGCGACCGGCGGCCAGCCACTCCGCGACCCCGATGGCCAACGCGACCAGCGCCACGCACGCGAACGCGGCCCCGCCGGCTCCCACGGCGAGCCACCACGGCGCGGATCGGGTCGGCGGATCCGGGTCTCGCGTTGCCTCGGTCACGCCAGGGCGGTCGCGACGAGCTCGGCGACCTCCGTCGGGGTGCGGCCCACCTGCACGCCCACGGCCTCCAACGCCTCGGCCTTCGCCGCGGCCGTCCCCTTGGAGCCCGTCACGATCGCGCCGGCATGACCCATCCGCTTGCCCGGCGGGGCGGTGAACCCCGCGATGTAGCCCACCACCGGCTTGGTCATGTGCTCACCGATCCAGGCCGCCGCGCGCTCCTCGTCGTCGCCGCCGATCTCGCCCGTCATCACGACGAGGTCGGTCTGGTCGTCCTCGGCGAACAGCGCCAGCGATTCCACGAACCCCACGCCGTGCACCGGATCCCCGCCCATGCCCACGCACGTGGACTGGCCGATGCCTCGCTGCGTCAGCTCATGCACGATCTGGTACACGAGGGTGCCCGAGCGCGATACCAGGCCCACCCGCCCCGGCGCGCAGATCTCGCCGGGGATGATGCCCACGTTCGCCTCGCCCGGTGAGATCACACCCGGGCAGTTCGGGCCCACCAGCGTGCTCCGGGTCACCGCCAGGTAGGAGTGAACCTGCGCCATGTCCTTCGCGGGGATGCCCTCGGTGATGCACACGACCAGATGCACGCCGGCGTCGGCCGCCTCCAGGATCGCCTCAGCGGCGAACCGTGGCGGCACGAAGATCATCGAGGTGGTGGCGCCGGTCTCCCGGACGGCGTCGGCGACCGTGTCGAACACCGGGATCCCCTCCACGTCCTGGCCGGACTTGCCGGGGGTGACGCCGGCAACGACCTGGGTCCCGTAGGCACGGTTCCGCAGGGTGTGGAACGTGCCCTCGTTCCCTGTGATGCCCTGCACGACGAGCCGGGTGCCCGTGCCGACCAGCACGCTCATGTCGCCTCCCCGTTCGCGAACGCTGCGGCTCGCTGCGCGGCCTCAAGCATGGTGGCGGCGGGCACGATCCGAGGATGCGCGGCGTCTGCCAGGATCGCGCGGCCCTCCTCCGCGTTGGTGCCGTCCAGGCGAACCACGATCGGCACGTGGGCCTCCACACGGGTCAGCGCCCCGAGGATGCCCTGCGCCACCAGGTCACAGCGGGTGATGCCCCCGAAGATGTTGATGAACACCGCCTTCACGGACGGGTCCGACAGGATCACCTCCAGGGACGTCGCCATCAGATCGGCGCTGGCGCCCCCGCCCACGTCCAGGAAGTTCGCGGCATCGGCGCCCGCCTGCTTCACGACGTCGAGCGTGGACATGACCAGCCCGGCACCGTTGCCGATGACCCCCACCTCGCCGTCGAGCTTCACGTACTGCAGCCCGTGGGCCCTGGCCCGCGCCTCCACCGGGTCGATCGGGAACGCCGAGGTCAGCGCCTCGAGGTCCTCGTGACGGAACAGCGCGTTGTCGTCGATCGTGACCTTCGCGTCGAGGGCGATCACCCGTCCGTCCTCCAGCAGCACCAGCGGATTCACCTCGAGCAGGGTGGCGTCGGCCTCGCCCAGCAGGCGGAACAGGCTCGACAGCACGTCGGCCGCCAGGGCGCGGGCCTCCGGGGGGAGCACCCCCGTCAGCGCACGCAGGTGGTAGGTGCGGATCCCCAACATCGGATCGATGTGCACGCGCCGCAGGGCCTCCGGGCGCGTGTGCGCCAGCTCCTCGATGTCGACCCCGCCCTCGGCCGTCATCATGGCCAGATAGCTCCCCGTCGAACGGTCGAGCAGGATCGAGGTGTAGAACTCCCGGGCGATCGACAGCAGCTCCTCGCAGAGCACCCTGGTGACCGGCAGGCCACCGAAGCCGTCGCGCAGCATCCGGTCTGCCTCCCGGGCGGCGCGCTCCGGCGAGTCCACCAGAACCACGCCTCCGCCCTTGCCGCGGCCGCCGGCCTGCACCTGCACCTTCACGACGGAGCGGCCGCCAAGCTCACGCGTGGCCTCTGCCGCCGCCTCCCCCGAATGGCACACGATGCCGCGTGGCGTGGGGATGCCCGAGGCGCGGAACAGATCCTTGCCCTGATGCTCGTAGAGATCCATGCGCCCTCCGGGTCGCTCGCCCTAGGCTCGATCGCCGAGCCGCTCGTGCAGCCACTCCCCGATGTCGATCGTGCTGGCGCCGGGCGTGAAGATCTTCTCGATGCCCTGCTCCTCGAGCGCCGGGATGTCGCCGGCGGGGATGATGCCGCCGCCGAAGACCAGGACGTCCTCGGCGCCACGCTCACGCAGCATGGCAACCACCTTGGGGAACAACGTCATGTGCGCGCCCGAGTGGCAGGACAGGCCCACCGCGTCGGCGTCCTCCTGGATGGCGGTCTCCGCGATCTGCTCGGGCGTCTGATGCAGGCCCGTGTAGATCACCTCGAACCCGGCGTCTCGCAGGGCCCGCGCGACGACCTTGGCGCCACGATCGTGCCCATCCAACCCGGGCTTCGCCACGACGACGCGATGCTTCTCGGCCATGGTCGGGCAGTCTAGCGAACGGGCGCGTGCGAGCCTCGCTCATGGCCCGGTGCGGCTGGAGGTTCCTATACTTCCGGCGATGATGAGGAGGCGCATCCAGATCCGCCCACCGGGATTGAAGCCCACGACGAAGGTGGGCACGCTCGGGCCCTACCGGGCACGTCTCGGTCTGGCGTGGGTGATCGCGCCGCTCGTGGCCGGTGTCGTCATCGTCGTCGCCTACTTCGCGCTCGCTCGGTGATGGCGCTGTGATCGAGGCGTACGCGTGGCCGCAGAGCGTGGCGCCGGGCGAGCCGTTCACGGTGAAGGTCTCCTCGGATCATCCGCGCGTGGACGTGGAGGTGGCGCGAGAGGGCGCGGACCGTGCGGTGCTGCACCGGGCTGAGGGCATCACCGCGTCCGTCCAAGCCACACCCTCGGACGCGGCATCCGCCGGCTGCGGCTGGGGCGACACCCTTCGCATCACGCCTCCCTCGAAGGCTCGGTCGGGCTATCACTCGATCACCGTCACCGCCGGGGATGAACGGGCTGACGCCTTCGTGGTGATCCGCCCCGGCGGCGGCGCGCCCGCCCCGATGCTGCTGGTGCTCTCCACCGCCACGTGGAACGCCTACAACGACTGGGGTGGCCCGTCGCTGTACACGGGCGGCACGCGGGTCTCCTTCGAGCGTCCGTTGGCGCCGGGCTTCCTGGTGAAGCCCGAGCCCGCGCGTCGCAAGATGCAGCCGCGTCCCGACCGCGAGGGCCTGTGGTTCTTCGAATGGGCGGAGCCGCTGGGCCTGTCGGTGTGGAGCGGGGGCGCCGGCTGGTGGAACTGGGAACGCTCCTTCGTCCGCTGGGCCGAATCGAACGGCTACGCGGTGGACGTGGCGACCTCGCAGGATCTGGAGACCGTGCCGGGCCTGCTGGACCCCTACCGGCTGTTCGTCTCGGTGGGGCACGACGAGTACTGGTCGTGGGGGATGCGCGACGCCGTGGAGGCCTTCACCGCCGCCGGCGGCAACGCCGCGTTCCTCACCGGCAACACCAGCTATTGGCAGGTCCGCTTCGAGGACGATCGACGGGCCATGACCTGTTTCAAGTACCGCGCCGACGAGGACCCCGTGCTGGGCACCAACCAGGAGCGGACCCTGACCGGCGCGTGGGTGGACCGGCGGATCGCCCGGCCGGAGTTCGCCACGACCGGTCTGTCCTTCTCGCGCGGCGGCTACTCGCGCTACGGCCTGGGGGTGCCGCGCGGCAGCGGCGCGTACACGGTCTGGCGTCCCGAGCACTGGGCGTTCGAGGGCACCGACCTGCGCTATGGGGACACACTGGGCATGGCCGACGCGATCTGCGCGTACGAGGTGGACGGCTGCGAGCTTGCGCTGGTGGACGGCCTGCCCGTTCCCACGCACGCCGACGGCGCGCCGGGATCGCTGGAGGTGCTGGCGTCGGCGCCGGCCCGTCTGTGGCAGCAGCACGAGCAGCCCTCGAGGTACGCCCACGAACCCGGAGAGCTCGAGCACGTGGCGCGGTCGCTCTTCGGCGAGGCGTGGCAGGAGCATGCACACCGCATCACGAACAACCACGCCGTGGTGGGCTGCTTCACCACGGCGGGGGGCGGGACGGTGTTCAACGCAGGATGCACGGACTGGACCTCCGGCCTCGGCGACCCCGACGTCGCGCGGATCACCCGCAACGTCTTGGACCGGCTCTCCTAGCCGCCGACCTTCTTCAGCGGCGCGTAGCTCAGCAGGAGCCGCTTCTCCCCCACCTCATCGAAGCGGATCGTGGCCAGGGCGTCGCCACCACCACCCTCGACGTTCACCACCACGCCCTCGCCCCACTTGTCATGAACGACGGTGTCGCCCGCCGAGATCGAGACCGGCTCCCGCCTGGGGATGCCCTGCGGCGCAGGCGTTGGGCCGCCCGGGCTCCCGCCCTGCGCCGGCAGGCCGATCACCGAGTGCTGCCGCCGGCCGGCCGCGTCCCGCACCTGCCGACTCCGGCCGCCGCCACCCTCCCGGAGCTGGATCAGCTCCTCCGGCAGCTCGTTCAGGAACCGCGACGGCGGATTGAACTGCGTCTGACCGAAGATCGTCCGGCTCCAGGCATGGCACAGGTAGAGCCGTTCCTGCGCGCGCGTGATCCCCACGTACGCCAGGCGGCGCTCCTCCTCCAGCTCGGCGGTGCTGGTCATGGAGCGGTAGTGCGGGAAGATCCCGTCCTCCAGGCCCACCATGAACACCGCCGGGAACTCCAGCCCCTTCGCGATGTGCAGCGTCATCAAGGTGACTGCCGAGTCCTCCTCGTCGTAGGAGTCCTGGTCCCCGACGAGCGACACCTGTTCCAGGAACTCCGCCAGACCGGCGTCGGGCTCCCGCTGCATCATCTCGGCCGCGACGCCCGAGAGCTCCTGGAGGTTCTCGATCCGGCCCTGGGCCTCGACCGTACGATCCTCCTCCAGCTCCGCGAGGTAGCCGGACTCCTGCGCCGCGAACTCCACCATGCGGGCGGGGCCGGCGCCGTCGATCAGGTGGTGGTCGAGCGCGTCCATCACCTGCCGGAACCCGGCCACCGCGCCCTTCGCACGCTGCGCGAGCGTCACGATCTCGTCCACGCGCCGCACCGCCTCGATGACCGGGATGCCCTCGGTCTGCGCGAACGACTCCACGGCGGCGGCGGACGCGTCGCCGATGCCGCGCTTGGGCGTGTTGACGGCGCGGCGGAAACTGATCACGTCTTGCGGGTTCACCAGCAGCCGCAGGTACGCCAGCACGTCCTTGATCTCCCTGCGCTGGTAGAAGCGGACACCGCCGAACACCTTGTACGGCACGCCAGTGCGCATGAACACGTCCTCCAGCACCCGGCTCTGGGCGTTCGTGCGGTAGAAGATCGCGATGTCGCGGTAGCGCATACCCTCGTCGCCGACGAGCCGCTCCACCTCCTCCGCGACGAACATGGCCTCCTCGTGCTCGTCGTCGGCACGGAACCGGACCGCCAGCTCGCCGGCGGCGGTCTCGGTCCACAGGCTCTTCGGTTTGCGCTGCTGGTTGTGTTCGATCAGCGCGTTGGCGATCGACAGGATGTGCTGGGTCGAGCGGTAGTTCTGCTCCATCAGGAAGACCGCGGCGTCGGGATAGTCGCGCTCGAAGTCCAGCAGGTTCTGGATCGTGGCTCCGCGCCAGCTGTAGACGCCCTGGTCGGCGTCGCCCACCACGCACAGGTTGCGGTAGCGCGCGGCCAGCAGGTTCACCAGCTGGTACTGCGCGCGGTTGGTGTCCTGGTACTCGTCGATCAGGATGTAGCGGAACCGCTCCTGGTAGTGGCGGAGCACCTCGGGGTTGTCCCGCAGCAGCCGCACCGCCTCCATGATCAGGTCGTCGAAGTCCAGCGCCCCGGCCGCGCGCTTGCGCTGCTCGTAGGCGCCGTAGACCTTGGCCACCGTCTCCTCGTAGTAGTTGTCGGCTCGCTGGGCGAACTCGTCGGCCGACAGCACCTGATCCTTGGCGCGTCCGACGGCGGCGGCGATCGCCCGCGGCGGGAACCGTTTGGGGTCCAGATCGAGGTCCCGCAACACCTGCGCGATCAGCCGCTCGGTGTCGCCGTCGTCGTAGATGGAGAAGCTGCTCGGCAGGCCCAGGTGGTCGTGCTCGCGGCGCAGGATCCGTGAGCACGTGGCGTGGAAGGTGAGGATCCACATGCCGGCGGCGACGCGGCCACCCACCATGCCCTCCACGCGCTCGGCCATCTCGCGCGACGCCTTGTTCGTGAAGGTGATGGCCAGGATGCTGCCCGGCGAGATCCCCTCCTCACGGATCAGATGCGCGATGCGGTGGGTGAGCGCGCGGGTCTTGCCAGAGCCGGCGCCGGCCACGATGAGCACGGGTCCCTCGGTATGCAGCACGGCCTCGCGCTGCACGGGATTCAGGCCTTCGAGGAGCGGGGAGACGGCGTTCACGCGTCGATGCTAACCGACCCCACCACCACGCCGGCGGGCGCATCGGGCGATGCAACCGTGCCGCGACGTTGGACGGATTGTGGACTTCCTCGCGCGGGCACTACCCTGGTTCCCCGCAACCCGGTCGGGTTGCCCGATCGGCTCCGGACGGAAGAGGGATCTCGGTGACGGCCAGCGACGCTGCGGCTCCCGACCGGCCCCGGGCCGGATCGAAGGGCCGACGCGCGCCCACCGGGCTCAACCTGGCGCTGAAGTGGGCCGGCATCCTGTGCCTGGTGTTCGCGTCGGGGCTCGCCGGCTACATCGGATGGACCCTGTGGGGCACCGGACTCACCACCCAGCATGCGCAGGAACAGCTGCGGCCCGGCTTCGTCGACCGCATCGGCACGAAGACCGGGCAGCCGCCATCGCCGGACCGCCTGCGCCTGCCGGGCACGGCGTACGCGGAGATCGTGATCCCGCGGATCGACCTGGACATGATCGTGGTGGAGGGGACGGACGAGGCCGCTCTGGAGAAGGGGCCCGGCCACTACTCCGACACCGCCGATCCTTGGCAGGACACGGGGCGCGTCGGCATCGCGGGGCACCGAACCACCTACCTGCATCCGTTCGGCAACCTGGATCAGTTGGGGGTCGGTGATGAGATCACACTTCGCACCGAGTACGGGACCTTCCGCTACGTGGTGAACGACGTGTTCGTGGTGCCGGCCGAGGGTTCGGGGAAGGTCCTGACGCAGACCGCGCGGCCGACCCTGGTGCTGACGACCTGCCACCCGAAGTACTCGGCCTCGCAGCGGTTGATCGTCACCGCGGACCGGGTCTGACACGCACCCGGGGTCGCCCCGCCGGGGTCACTCCCACTCGATGGTGCCGGGGGGCTTGCTGGTGATGTCGTAGGCCACGCGGTTCACGCCCGGGACCTCGGCGATCACTCGGCCGGCGATCCGGTCAAGGACGTCGGCCGGCAGGCGAGCCCAGTCCGCCGTCATGGCGTCCTCGCTGGTCACGGCCCGCACGATCACGGGGTTCTCGTAGGTGCGGCCGTCACCCATCACCCCGACGCTCTGCACGTTGGCCAGCAGCACGCAGAACGCCTGCCAGGTGGCGCGTTCCAGGCCGGCGCGGCGGATCTCCTCGCGCACGATGTGGTCGGCGCCGCGCACCTTCGCCAGGTTCTCGGCCGTCACCTCGCCCACGATCCGCACCGCGAGGCCCGGGCCCGGGAAGGGCTGGCGCTGCACGATCTCCTCGGGCAGCCCCAGCTCGGCTCCGACGACGCGCACCTCGTCCTTGAACAGGTCGCGCAGGGGCTCCACCAGCTCGAAGTCCATGTCCTCGGGCAGGCCACCCACGTTGTGGTGGCTCTTGATGTTGGCGGCGGTGCGCGAGCCGGACTCGATCACGTCGGGGTACAGCGTGCCCTGCACCAGGAACCTCGCGCCGGTGTGTTCGCGCGCGACCTCCTCGAACACACGGATGAACTCCTCGCCGATCGCCTTCCGTTTGGCCTCCGGGTCGCTGACGCCTGCGAGCCTGGTCAGGAACCGATCGGCCGCCTTCACGTGCACGAGCGGGACCTGGAAGTGCCGGCCGAAGGTCTCCTCGACCTGCTCGGGCTCGCCCTCCCGGTTCAGGCCGTGATCCACGAACACGCAGATGAGCTGCTCGCCGACCGCGCGGTGCACCAGCAGCGCGGCCACCGCCGAGTCCACACCGCCGCTGAGGGCGCACAGCACCTGGGCGCCCCCAACCTGCGCGCGGATCGCGGCGACGCTGCGCTCGATCACGTTGGTGGGTGTCCAGTCGGGCAGCAGCCCGCACCCGTCGTACAGGAACCGTTTCATGATCGCGGTGCCCTTGGGCGTGTGCACGACCTCCGGGTGGAACTGCACCGCGAACATCCCGCGCTCCGGATCCTCCATGGCGGCGACGGGGATCGAGTCGGTGGTGGCGGTGACGAGGAATCCCTCGGGCGCCCGCGTGACGGCGTCCCCATGGCTCATCCACACCTGCTCCCGTTCGGTGAGATCCCGCAACAGGACGCCGGCGCGCTTCGTGTGCAGCGTGGTACCGCCGTACTCCCGCTGTCCGGTAGCCGCCACCTCGCCGCCCAAGGCCTGCGTCATAAGCTGGTGCCCGTAGCAGATGCCCAGCACCGGGACACCCAGATCGAACAGGGCCGGGTCCACGGTGGGCGCGCCGGGCTCGTACACGGAGGCCGGACCGCCCGAAAGCACGATGCCGGCGGGGCGGCGGGCGCGCAGCTCCTCCAGGGGCGTGTCGTGCGCCACGATCTCGGAGTACACGTGGCACTCGCGGATCCGCCGGGCGATCAGCTGCGCGTACTGCGCCCCGAAATCGACCACCAAGACCGGGCGCGGAGCCTGCCCGCGCGGTGCCGGAGCTTCGTTCAGCGGCCCATCCCCACGCCCTGCGCGGTCTGGTAAGCCTTGCCCTCGGTCTTGATCGACGGCGCGATCACCAGCTCCGCCTTCTGGAACTCCTTCACGTTCGCGTAGCCGGTCGTGGCCATGCTGGTGGCGAGCGCCCCGAACAGGTTGAACGTACCGTCGTTCTCGTGCGCGGGACCCGTGAGGATCTCCTCCAGCGAGGCGACCTGGTTCGTCTTCACGCGGGCGCCGCGCGGCAGTGTGGGATGGAACGTCGCCATGCCCCAGTGATAGCCGCGGCCTGGGGCTTCGTAGGCCCGGGTCAGCGGCGACCCGATCATGACGGCGTCGGCTCCGCAGGCGATCGCCTTCGCGATGTCGCCGCCCGTACGCATGCCTCCGTCGGCGATCACGTGGCAGTACCGGCCGGTCTCGTGCATGTGCTCACGCCGTGCCGCTGCCGCGTCGGCGATCGCGGTGGCCTGGGGCACACCGACGCCGATCACCCCGCGGGTCGTGCACGCGTTGCCGGGGCCGACGCCGACAAGCACGCCCGCGGCCCCGGTCCGCATCAGGTGCAGGGCCGTGGAGTAGCTTGCACAGCCGCCCACGATCACGGGCAGATCGAAGTGGGCGATGAACTCCTTCAGGTTGAGCGGCTCCGTGCGGGTGGAGACGTGCTCGGCGGAGACGACCGTGCCCTGGATCACCAGGATGTCGAGCTCGGCCTCGAGCACCATCGGGGCGAACTCCACCACCTTCTGCGGCGTGAGCGAGGCGCACGACACGGCGCCGCTCTGCTTGATCTCCCGGATCCGCGCGCCGACGAGCTCGGGCTTGACCGGCTCGGCGTACAGCTCCTGCATCCGCCGGGTGGCCTTGTCGTCGGAGAGCGACCCGATCTCCTCGAAGACGGGTTCGGGATCCTCGTATCGCGTCTGCAAGCCCTCCAGGTTCAGGCAGGCAAGACCGCCGATCCGGCCGATCTCCGCTGCCGTGGCCGGCGACACGCTCGCGTCCATGGCGCTCGCCATCATGGGCAGCGGGAACGTGAAGGCGTCGATCTCCCAGCTGATGTCCACGTCGTCGGGGTCGCGCGTGCGGCGCGATGGGACGATGGCCACCTCGTCGAACCCGTAGGCCCGACGTGCGGTCTTGCCGATGCCGATCTCGAACTCCATGTGCGGTGGCCCCCCTGGTTACGCTGCCCCGACGCCGAAACGCAGGACGCCCACCGGAGACCGGCGGGCGTCAGATACCTGCATACGTGGAGGGTACCACCGGGTCTGCGTCAGGCCTCCTTCACGACCGTGCCGGCGTCGGTGACGCGCAGATCGGTCATGCCAGAATGGTCGCGCTCGCCCTGGATCATGGGCGTGGCATCGGAGATGCGTCCGAGCTCGACGAGCTTCGTCAGCACGTTCTGCAGCGACTCTTCGGGCGACTCGACCATGGTGTTGAGGACGAGCTCGGCCTCCAGCGGCTCCTCGTAGGGGTCGTCCACCCCCGTGAACCCGGTGATCTCGCCGGCCAGCGCCTTCTTGTAGAGCCCCTTCGGGTCGCGATGCGCCGCGATCTCGTCGACGGTAGCGTGCACGTACACCTCGATGAACTCGCCGATCAGCTCGCGCGCGGCGTCACGGGTGGCGCGGTACGGCGAGATCGGGCAGCAGATGGTGGCCACACCGTTGCGGGTCAGGAGGTCGGCGACGAACGCGATCCGCGCGATGTTCGTGTCGCGATCTTCCTTCGAGAAACCGAGACCCTTCGAGAGGTTCTTGCGGACCTCGTCCCCGTCCAGGATCTCGGTCTTCAGCTCGCGCGCCTTCAGCTCGTGGTACAGCATCTCGGCGATCGTGGACTTCCCGGCGCCGGACAGGCCGGTGAACCAGATGGTGAATCCCTTGTCGGTCACAGGAGCTCCTTCATCGGGGGTCAGCCGTGGGTGGCCGGGACGCCTTGCAACGCTGCCTGGCTCCGCGGTTCGCGTATCCTACCAAGCCGGTCGACACCCCGGCCGAGCTGCGAAGAGAGGGGTCGGATGACGCTGCTGCGACGGGTCCTCTACTGGCAGGCGGCACTGTGGGCCGCGGCCGGTGTGGCGGAGGTGGCGGCGCCTCGTTGGTTCCTGGAGACCCTCTTCCACCAGCCCCCGTACCCCGACGTCGCCTACGTGCGAACGGTGGGCGTGATGTGCGTGGCGCTGGCCATGCTGATGGTGCTGGTGGCCCAGCGCATCGAGGACGTCTGGTGGTGGACCTGGGTCTTCGCGCTCGCCGACGTGGCACTGGCCGCCGTCTGCATCCTCGACGCGCTGCTCGGACCTGTCGAGGGCCGGGCCACGACCTTCTGGTGGCTGCTGAGCGGGGGCAACATCGCGTTCGCCGCGGGCCTGCTGGTCGGGATGGCGCGCACCGGCCAGGAGCGACCGTTCGCCTGAGCCCGGACGCGGATCGCCTCAGCCTGCGCTGCGTCCAGCATCGATCCGCGAGCGGGCCAGTCGGCCCGCCGCGGCGTCGGTCGTGGTGCCCTCGCGTTCGGCCGCCGAGAAGACCTCGGTCAGGGTCTCGCCGATCGCCTCCAAGCGAGCCGCCATCTGCTCCTGGGTCCAGTGCAGGGTCTCGTAGCCGGCCAGATGCAGGACGCCGCCGGCGTTGATCACGTAGTCGGGCGCGTACAGGATGCCGGCCTCCGCCAGCAGCTCGGCGTCCTCCGCCTCGGCCAGCTGGTTGTTGGCGGCCCCGGCCACCACCCGGCATCGCAGACGTGGGATCGTGGCGGCTGACAGAACCCCTCCCGTCGCGCACGGCGCGTAGACGTCGCACTCGGTGCCGATCACGGCGTCGGGGTCGATGACCGTCGCGCCGACCCCTGCGGCGACCTCGTGCGCCCGCGCCGGATCTGCGTCCGCCACCAGCACCGTGGCACCTGCCTCGTGTAGCAACCCCGCGAGGCGGCTGCCCACCGAGCCGACGCCCTGCACGAGCACGGCGCGTTCCGCGAACCTCGCGGTGCCGACGGCGTGGCGCAGGGTGGCGAGGATCCCGTGGAAGACACCCTGGGCCGTCCCCGGTGCGGGATCGCCGGATCCGCCTCGCTCGGGCGATCGTCCCAGCACATGGGAGGTCCGCTCGCCGATCACGTCCATGTCGGCCTGGCCGGTGTTCATGTCGGCCGCGGTGACGTAGGTGCCGCCCAGAGCGTCGACCATGCGCGCGTACCGGCGCAGGATCGCCAGCCGTGGCTCGGAACCCGGGGCGGGGACCTCGGGGACGGCCAGTACGGCCTTGCCGCCTCCGTACGGCAGACCGGCGGCGGCGTGCTTCAGGGTCATCGCGCCGGCCAGGCGCAGGGCATCGGCCAGGGCGTCGTGTGGTGCGGCGTAGGTCTTCATGCGGGTGCCGCCCATCCCCGGTCCCAGCGTGGTGTCGTGGACCGCCACGATCATCCAGGTGCCGCTGGCGGCGTCGAAGCGCACGACCGCCTCATCGCCGTCCCAGCCCTGCAGGACGTCCTCGAACATGCAGCGCAGTGTAGAGGTCGGAACCCGCCGGACGTGGCGGGGGCGGGGCGCGAAGCGCC
>JBDUEF010000030.1:0-21289 GCA_040002535.1 Actinomycetota bacterium
AGGTGATCGCCTCGCGCGGCTCGGACAACATCCAGACGGGCTTCGAGGGGCCTGCCGCCTGCGCCGGCGTGGAGTTCCTGGACCGGAACACGCCGCGGGCCGTGGCGGAGATCGCTGCACGGCGCGCCGTCACCATGCTGGATTCGATCGCCGCCCCCGCCGGCGAGATGCCCGTCGTGCTCGGTCCGGGCTGCGGAGGCGTGCTGTTCCACGAGGCCGTGGGTCACCCACTGGAGGCCGACGCCGTGGACAAAGAGGCGAGCGTCTACCGGGGCAGGATCGGCGAGACGCTCGCGTCACCGCTGGTGACCGGCGTGGACGATGCCACGATCGCGAACGCCTGGGGCTCCTACGCCTACGACGACGAGGGATCGCCCTCGCAGCGCACGGTCCTGTTCGCCGAGGGGGTGCTGCAGGGACTGCTGTACGACCGGCTGCGCGCCGAGAAGGACGGCGTGGCCAGCACGGGCAACGGCCGTCGGGAGTCCTACGCCAGCCCTCCCGTGCCCCGCATGACGAACAGCTACATCCTGAACGGCGCCTCGGCCCTCGCCGACATCCTGGCCGATACCCCCCGGGGCGTGTACGTGACCGCGATGGGCGGGGGTCAGGTGAATCCGGCAACCGGGGATTTCGTCTTCGGCGTGGCGGAGGGGTTCTCGATCGCCGACGGCGTCGTCGGCGCACCGGTGCGCGGCGCGAACCTGATCGGACGCGCGATCGAGGTCATGCAGGCCGTGGACGCGGTGGCCGACGACTTCGACACATGGGAGGGCGTCTGCGGCAAGGACGGACAGTCCGCGCCGGTGGGCAGCGGTTCGCCCACGATCCGCATCTCGCGCATGACCGTGGGAGGCACCGGTGGCTGACCTCGGTGATCTCACGCGGGCGGCCGTCGAGGCGACTGCGGGCGACGAGGCCGTCGAGGCCTACGCCGAGGAGTCGCGGCGCACGGAGGTCGACGCGCTGCGCGGCGAGGTCGAAGGGCTGACCTTCGCGGAGTCTCGCGGCGTCGGCGTGCGCCTGATCAGCGGCGGCCGCACCGGCTACGCCTACGCGGCCGACCCCTCGGCGGACGAGGTGCGGGAGGCGGTCGCGCGTGCGCGGGAGAACGCAGCGCTGGCGGCCCCAGACGAGTGCAACGTGCTGCCGGCGGTGGAGGCGTTCGAACCCATGCCCGAGGTGTTCCGCGCCTCCCAGGCCGACACCCCCACCGATCGCAAGGTGGCGCTGGCGCTGGACGTGGAGCGCCGGGCGGTGGGGTCAGATCCCCGTGTCACCAAAGTGGACATGGCGCAGATCGGCGACGGTGTGGCGCGGGTGGCCATCGCCTCCACGACCGGCATGGCAGCCGAGTACGCGCGCACCGACGCCTGGGCGGTGTGCGTGACGCTCGCGGTGGAGGGCGACGAGACGCAGACCGGCTTCTCCTACCGGATCGCCCGGGAGCTGGGCGAGCTGGACTGGGAGGACGTGGTGGACGAGGCTGTCCGGCGCGGCGTTCGCATGTTGGGCGCCGTCAAGCCACCCACCGCTAAGGTTCCCGTGGTGCTCGACCAGTTCGCCGGCATGACCTTCCTGGGCGTGCTGTCCGGCGCTCTGTCCGCGGAGGCGGTGCTGAAGGGGCGTTCGCTGTTCGCCGACCGTGCGGGCGACCGGCTGGGTTCGGAGCTGTTCACCCTGGTGGACGACGGACGGATCCTAGCCGGACCCGCCGCGTGTCCGTTCGACGATGAGGGCGTACCGTCGGGCCGCACGGAGCTGTTCACCGGCGGCGTGCTGAACGGGTTCCTCCACAACACCTACACGGCGACACGGATGGGTGGGGGGGTGCGGTCGACCGGCAACGCGCAGCGCGGGAGCTACCGCGGCGCACCGGGCGTGGGGACCACGAACTTCTACCTCGAGGCCGGCGACCTGTCGGTGGCCGATCTGTACCGGGAAGCAGAGGGTGGCGTGCTGATCCAGGACGTGAGCGGCGCGCACTCGGGGGCCAATCCGATCACCGGCCAGTTCAGCGTGGGAGCCACGGGCCTGCGGATCAGCGCCGGCGGGGACCTGGGCGAGCCGCTGCGCGAGATGACGATCGCCTCCACCCTGCCCGACATGCTGGCGGGCGTCAGCGGTGTCGGCGACGACCTGCGTTTCTTCTCATCGGTCGGGGTGCCGAGCATCCTGATCGGCGAGATGACCGTCGCGGGGGTGTGAGGGCCTCCCGAGTTCGAGGGGCGTCGCCTGATGGACATCCGGATCGCCAGGGTCGGGGCGGACCGGATCGACGACTTCGAGCGGCTGTGGAAGGCGCTCCACGAACACCACCTCACGGTGGATCCGGAGGTGCCCGGCATCCCTCCTCGGACGGCCGACGAGTCCTGGCCGATCCGCCGGGCGCGCTACGAGGGGTGGCTCTCGCATCCCGGCGCGTTCGCGCTCTTGGCGCTGGACGAGGAGGACGAGGCCCTGGGGTACTCGGTCGTCAGCTTCCACGACCGCGACGACACGCACGCGACCGGCGATCGGCTGGCGGAGCTGCACTCGCTCGGCGTCCTGGAGGACCGGCGTGGCCACGGCATCGGGACCATGCTGCTGCGCCGCGTGTACATGGAGGTCCGGGCGCAGGGCGTGGAGGAGATGATGATCGGCGTGCTGGCCACGAACGAGCGCGTGCGCCGCTTCTACGAGCGCGAGGGCTTCGCTCCCTGGGTGCTGCTCACGCTCGGGAAGGTGCCCGATCCGGACGCGTAGCGCGCGCCGACCTTGGATGCTCGACGCGTATGAGGACCTCCCTGGTCATCCGGTGTCCTGTCGACCACGAACCCCTCCCGGGTGATGGATCTCGCCTGCCCACCTTGCACCGTCGGCTCGTCGTCGACCCAGGGAAACCCGCGGTTTCGGCCACGAGCTCAGCAGGCGCCAGAGCGTGAAACGAGGTGGTGTAACGGGGTTCCCCAGCCCTGGGCACGGGTACGCGGGAGGGGTTCCTCTCTCCCGGAGACGTGTTCCCGCCGGGGACGGATGGGTGAAGGAGTCGCGCCGGATGGTTGCCCAGCTCTCGATCACCGAACACACCCCGATGCTCCGCTCTTCCTGCGGGCGGACCATCCCGCTGCACGTCTGGCGGTGGATGGACGATCCCAGCCAGGAGGAGCACGAGGTCCTGGACCGGGCGGTAGGACCCGTGCTCGACGTGGGGTGCGGGCCTGCACGCCACGTCCTGGCGCTGGCCGCACGTGGGGTGGCCGCGCTGGGTATCGACAACGCGCCGTCCGCGGTGGAGCTGGCTCGCCGCCGGGGCGCCCAGGTCCTACTGCGCTCCGTCTTCGACCGGGTGCCGGGGGAGGGGCGTTGGGGAACCGTGCTGCTGCTGGACGGCAACATCGGCATCGGCGGCGACCCGCAGTCGCTCCTCACGCGCGTGCGAGCCCTGGTGTGCGAGGGTGGCCGCGTGCTGGTGGAGCTCGAGCCTCCGGATGTGCGATCGGCGCGCCTGCGCGTGCGCACCGAGGACGCGCAGGGCGCGTCGCACTGGTTCGCGTGGGCGCAGGTCGCGGCCCAGGACGTGGATGCCGCCGCCGGCCCTGCCGGCTACACGGTGACCGAGCGATGGACCGGCGCGGGTCGGTGGTTCGCCCGGCTCGATCTCCTGGACGGGGACGTGGCGTGAGGATCGATGACGGGCTGCACCGGCTTCGGCCCCCGGCGGTGGGTCCCTTCCGCGAGGGGGCCTTCGACAGCCCCGTGCACGAGATCCGCACGGCCGCCTGGCTCGGGGTCGCGCTCGGTGTGTCCTTCAGCGTGTGCTTCCTGACGGGCCTGTTCTCTCACCTGATCCAACACCCGCCCGTCTGGTTCGCCAACCCGGCCCGTCCGGTGTGGCTGTACCGCGTCACGCAGGGGGTCCACGTCGCCACCGGCATCGCGTCGATCCCTCTCCTTCTGGCGAAGCTGTGGGTCGTGTATCCGCACTTCTTCACCATGCCGCCGATGCGCAACGTCGCCCATGTGCTGGAGCGCGTCTCACTCCTGCCGCTGGTGGGCGGCAGTGTGTTCCTGCTCTTCAGCGGCGTGGCCAGCATCGCGAAGTGGTTCCCTTGGCGGTTCTCCTTCCCCTCGGCCCACTACGCGGCGGCGTGGATCACCATCGGCGCGCTCGTGGTGCACGTGGGCGCGAAGATCGGCGCCACGCGGCGTGCCATCACGCGCCCCGGCCGCGAGGCGGAGGATGCGTACCGGGCGGCGGATCGCGACGATGGCGGGCTCACGCGGCGGGGGTTCCTGTGGACGGTCGGCGGCGCCACCGGGGTGCTGACGCTCACCACCGTCGGTCAGACCTTCCGGCCGCTCTCGCGGCTCGCCGTGCTTGCACCACGGGACCCCACCGTGGGGCCGCAGGGCCTGCCGGTGAACAAGACGGCGAGATCGGCCGGCGTGGTGGATGCGGCCACGGACCCTGGCTATCGCCTGTCGGTCGAGGGACGAGTGGCGACGCCGCTCAGCCTCTCGCTGGACGATCTGCGCGCGATGCCGCAACGCGACGCGGGTCTGCCGATCGCGTGTGTGGACGGGTGGAGCGCGTCGGCATGGTGGCGCGGGGTCGCCCTCCGTGATCTGCTGGCCGCGGCCGGCGCGCCCGTAGGATCGACGGTGACGGTGATGTCGCTGCAGGACCAGGACGCCCCCTACTCGAGTGCCGTCGTCGAGGGGGCGCAGGTCACCGACCCGGACACGCTGTTGGCGCTGGAGGTGAGCGGGGCGCCGTTGGACATCGATCACGGCTTCCCTCTTCGCCTCATCGGGCCCAACCGTCCCGGGGTCCTGCAGACGAAGTGGGTGCAGAAGGTCGTGGTGGGGTGAGCGACGCAGGCGCGCCGACCAGCAGGTACGGCCCGCTGTTCTGGGCGTCGTTCGCGGTGGGCTGGGCCGCCATCGCGTTCGGCGCGTGGAGCGCGTGGTCGCACATGGGACCCGCCGCACGCGCGAGCTTCGCGCTGTTCTTCGTGGGAGCCGCCATCGTGCACGACGCGGTCGTTGCTCCGCTCTCGATCGCGGTGGGGACGGCGGTGGCCAGGCGCTCGCCACGGCTGGCCCGCGCCGCCATCGGCAGCGCCCTCATCGTGTCGGGGGTCATCACCGTGGCCATGTGGCCGGTGGTGCGCCGCTACGGCGCGCTGGCCGACAACCCAAGCTTCCTTCCGAACGCCGCGGGGGTCGGGCTGCTGGTGGTCGTCGCGATCGTGTGGGCGCTCGCCGCCGCCTCGATCCTGCGTGCCCGGAGCAGGTGAGCGCCCATGCCCGACGTGATCCTCCCGGTCCTTGACGAGCGAGAGGCGATCCCGTGGGTCCTGGATCGGATGCCGGCTGGCTACCGCCCGATCGTGGTGGACAACGGCTCGACCGACGGATCGGGTGAGCTCGCCGCCTCCCTCGGGGCCCGGGTGGTGGTGGAGCGCCAGCCGGGATTCGGTGCCGCCTGCTGGGCCGGCTTGTCGGCGGCCACCAGTGCGGTCGTGTGCTTCATGGACTGCGACGCCTCGCTCGATCCCGTCGAGCTGCCGAACGTGGTGGGTCCGATCGGCGTCGCCGACGCGGACCTGGTGCTGGGCCAACGTGTTCCCGAGCCGGGGGCGTGGCCCGTGCACGCGCGTCTGGGCAATCGGGCGATCGCGTGGGAGATCAGGCGGCGCACGAACCTGACGATCCGCGACTGCGGGCCGATGCGAGCGGCGGGTCGCGAGGCCCTGCTGGGCCTTGGCCTCACGGATCGGCGGTTCGGCTGGCCGTTCGAGATGCTCCTCAAGGCCGCGGCCGCCGGCTGGCGGGTGCAGGAGGTCCCGGTGACGTACCGTGCGCGAACCGGCGCCAGCAAGGTGACCGGCACCGTGCGGGGGACGATGCGCGCGTTCGGCGATCTGGCGAAGGCGCTGCGGTGACCGACTCGATCGGCGCCCGGGATCGCACGGCCGGCGCCGCGCCCGCCGGTCCGGAGCCGCCCACCCGGATCCTGGTGATCGCCAAGGCACCGGTGGCGGGCCGGTCGAAGACCCGCCTGATGCCACCGTGCACGCCCGTCGAGGCGGCCGCGCTGGCCGAGGCCGCTCTCGCCGATACGCTCGATGCGGTGTCGCGCACACCCGCCCGCGAGCGCGTGCTGGTGCTGGACGGGGAGCCGGGCCCGTGGCTTCCAGCGGGGTTCCGGGTGATCCCGCAGCATGCCGGGGGCCTGGACGAACGCATCGGCGCCGCCTTCGAGGAGGGGGGCGGCCCGGCGCTGCTGATCGGCATGGACACGCCACAGGTGACGCCGGCGCTGTTGACCGAGGCGCTCCGCGCGATGGACGATCCGGATGTCGACGCCGTGCTCGGTGGGGCGGCCGACGGCGGCTGGTGGGCGATGGGCCTGTGCTCACCGGATGCCCGGACGGTCGTCGGCGTGCCGATGAGCACGGGGCGGACCGCCGACGCCCAGCGCGACCGCCTGCGTGCGCTGGGCCTGCGTGTGCGCGAGCTGCCCGTGCTGCGCGACGTGGACGGGATCGACGACGCGGTCGCGGTGGCGGTCGGGCTGAGGGGTTCCCGCTTCGCGCGCGTGGTGCGCGAGACGCGCGCCGCTCCGTTCCGTACGGCCGGTGCGGCCGCGGCGGTGCTGGCGGCGGTGGCGGTTCTGCTGGTGCTGGCCAATCGCGTGGCCGATCGCCTGCGGCTGGAGGGCTTCCGGATGAAGCTGTACGCGCCGCCGCTGGTGGGGAAGTTCGACCTGCGACCATCGTCACGGATCGCGTGGGCGCTCGCGGTCGGCGCCGCCGTCGCGTGGTTCGGGCCGCGCGCGGCCGCGCGCCTGCGCTGGCGCCATCTGCTGTGGGCCTCGTTCACCGCCGCCGCCCTGTGGGCCGTCGCGCTCGCGTTGCACCTGGGGATCGGCGGCATCACGCAGCCGCCCTCCGCGGGTGCCGAGTACCTCCGCGACGTCGGGCGCGTGGGGTCTCCCGGTGCGTTCCTCGCTGGGTTCGTCGACCGCATCGATCTGTACGCCACCCACGTCCGCGCACACCCACCCGGGTATCTGCTAGCGCTGTGGCTCATGAACCGGGCCGGCGCCGCCGGGCCCGGATGGGTGGGAACGTTGCAGCTCACGGCGGGGGCGGCCGCCGTGCCCGCCGTACTGCTGGCGGCGCGTGAGGTCGCCGGCGAGCATGCCGCGCGCCTGGCCGCACCCTTCGTGGTGCTGATGCCCGCCGCGCTGTTCTTCGGCTCGGGGGACGCCGTCTTCCTGGGTGTGGGCGCATGGGCGGTCGCACTGCTCGTCTTAGCGACCGGACGCCGAGATCGTCGTGGGGATCTGCAGGCGGCGGGCGCCGGCCTCCTGTTCGGTCTTGGCCTGTTCCTCTCCTACGGCTTGGTGGTGCTGGCGGCCGTGCCCCTGACGGTGGCGGTCGCGCGCCGGCGGGTGCGCCCCTTGCTCGTCGCCTCCGTCCCGATCCTGCTGGTGACGGCCGGCTTCGCGGCGGCCGGCTTCTGGTGGGTGGCGGGGCTCCGCGCGACGCGGCTGCAGTACCTGGCGAGCGTCGCCCGCGTGCGACCCGGGTGGTACTTCGTATGGGGGAACCTGGCGGCGTTCGCGGTGGCGATCGGCCCGGCCATCTGGGTCGGCCTGCTGCGCCTGCGGGACCGACGACTCTGGCTGCTGACGGGTGGGGCGGCCGTGGCCGTCGCCCTCGCCGACCTCAGCCTCCTGTCGAAGGGAGAGGTCGAGCGGATCTGGCTGCCGTTCGCGCCATGGTTCCTGCTGGCCGGCGCGGCCCTGGGCGCGCGTCGGCAGCGACAGGGATGGCTGGCGGCCCAGGCCGCGTTCGCGATCGCGATCCAGATGTGGGTGATCTCCCCGTGGTGACGCTCGTGACCGGCGGCGCCGGGTTCGTCGGCTCGCACATCGTCGACGAGCTCGTGGCCGGGGGAACCTCGACCAGGGTGCTCGACGTGCTGCACCCGGATGCGCACGATGGGCAGCCGGCGTACCTGCACCCCGAAGCCGAGTACGTCTGGGCGGATCTACGGGATCCCGACGCGGTCGCCGACGCCGTTCGCGGAGTGGACGCGGTCAGCCACCAGGCATCCAAGGTGGGCCTGGGTGTGAGCTTCACCGATGCGGCCGACTACGTTTCGCAGAACGATCTGGGCACCGCCGTCCTGCTTGGGGCCCTGCACACCGCGGGGTTCCGCGGCCCGATGGTGCTCGCCTCGAGCATGGTCGTGTACGGGGAGGGACGGTACCGGTGCGCCGAGCACGGTGTCGTGCGGCCGGCACCCCGGACCGTCGCCGACCTGGAGGCCGGCCGGTACGAACCCGCCTGCCCCTCCTGCCGAGCCGAGCTCACGCCGCAGGAGGTGCCCGAGGACGCGCCGCTCGATCCGCGCAACGTGTATGCAGCCACGAAGGTGCACCAGGAGCATCTCTGCAGCGCCTTCGAGCGGGAGCATGCCGATGTCACGGTGACCTCGCTCCGCTATCACAACGTGTACGGACCCCGGATGCCGCGCGACACGCCGTACGCCGGGGTCGCGAGCATCATGCGCAGCGCGCTCGAGCGCGGAGAGGCGCCGCTGCTGTTCGAGGACGGACGTCAGCGCCGGAACTTCGTCCACGTCGGCGACGTGGCACACGCGAACGTGCTGGCGCTCGGTGCAGGCGAACCCGGTCCCTTCAACATCGCGAGCGGCGAGCCGCACACGGTCGGGGAGATGGCCGACGCGCTGTCCGACGCGTTCGGGCCGCAGGGCCCGCGGCCCGAGGTGGTGGGCGGCTACCGGCTCGGCGACGTGCGGCACGTGTTCGCCTCGCCCGAGCGCGCGCGGAGCGTGCTCGGCTTCCGGGCCGCGGTCGGGTTCGCCGACGGGATGCGGGAGTTCGCGCACGCGCCGCTTCGCTCGCCGCGCGCAGGGTCTCCGACCGCGCCCTAGACCGCCGCCGGGCCGGATCCCCAGGGGATCACGCTCAGGACGAATCCGCTCGCCGCGGACTGCTCGCTGGGTGTGACGATGCCCGCCGACGGGAGGTCATCTACGCGAACGAGACACAGATCCGGGGGCTCCTCGCGAGCCCGTGACGAACGCGAGCCGGGGTTCCGCTCCGAGGCGGCGTCTGCTCGTCACCGCAGGGCGACGGTGGTCACGAGGGGCAGATGATCGGATGCATCGCTCGCGACGATCTCGAACGACGCGATCGAGAGATCCGGTGAGGTGAAGAGCCAATCCACCCGATCGCCGGGGAATAGCGGATCGCGTGCCGTCGATGTCTGCGGATCCCCGGCCGTGTCCTGCGCGCTCACCAGGCCGGCGCGGAGCAGCGGCCCCGTCGCCGCGTCGCCCGGCTGCGCGTTGAGATCGCCTGCGAGCACGGTGGCGCCGACCGGGCCCCACCTCTGCATCAGCTCGGTCGCCTGCACCTCGCCGACGTCGGAGCCTGCCCGCCGCTGCAGGTGCACGCCGATCACGCTGAGGGTCCGGCCGTCGCCGACGTCGAGGGTGACCCGCAGGGCGCTGCGGCGCTGCGGTCCCCCGTCGTACGGGAGCTCGAGGGCCTCGGAGCCGACGATGTCGAGACCGCTCAGCACCAGGTTGCCGAACTGGCCGTCCGCCGACGGTGCCCATCGGTACGGCATGGCCAGCCTCCATGAGAGCCAGGCGGCCAGATCGATCTCGCCGTGGATCGGCCATCCCCTCGGCACCTCCTGCAGGACCACCACGTCCGGATGCTGCGCCGCGATGGCGTCCGCGATGGTGGCGGGATCGACGCGGCCATCGGCGTCCACGCTGCCATGCACGTTCCAATCGAGGACGCGGATCGTGGCGGCCGGCGGGCGGGGGGTCAGCATCGGGGCGCTCGCCGCGATGCACAACGGGATCACGAGAACCGTCGCCGCCGGGCTCGCGACCCACCACATCGGGCGGCGACCCGGGAGAGCGGCGGGCACGCCGGTGCCGCGTGCCGTCGCCCGAGCGGCCGCGACGCCGAGAAGCAGACCGGCGGCGGCCGGCACGATCCATCGAGGGACGGGCAGCGGCCGTTCCACGTCCAGTTGGTAGGCGAACAGAACGGCGCCGAAGATCAGGGTGCCGGCGGCCGTTGCGACGGAGCGGGAACGGACCGGGCAAGGGGGCGCGTCGGCGGCGATCGCCGCGAGAGAGAGGCCCCACGCACCCTGGATCACGATCAGCAGCGCGATCGACGCCTCACCCGTCGCCGGCGACAGGACGGCGGGCCCGATCGTGACGACGACGGCCGCGCCTGTGACCAGGATCAGCCGGCCAGTCTCGAGCGCGGCGGCTCCGAGCGCGGCGGCCCCGAGCGCGATCGCGCAGCCGGCGAGCGTGACGGCCGCCGCCGCCGCCGGTCCGAGCGAGGCACGCGAGGCGACCGCCGCGGGGTTCGCGAGGAACAGCACGCCGATCGAGAGCGCTGGGCCGAGAGCCCATGTGCCCCTTGGCATCGTTCCCGTCCCACCGCCGGCATGAGCAGCGCCCCACACGGCGGCCGTCGACCAGACGACCGCCGCCGTCAGCGCGATCGCTCCATCGCGGAACACCGGATCCCATGTCAGGAACGCCGTGAGCGTCGCTGTGTCGAGGGCGATCCCCAGGGCGATCCCCACTGCGAGCGCCGGTCCCGCGAGGTCGAGGCCCCTCGTGACGGCCAGCATTGCCCAGGCGGCTGCGAGCGCCACCAGCCAGAGCGGCGCCGGATGCGCGACCTGGATCGCGATCCGCCCGGCCACAGCTGCGACGACTGCCGGCCAGGTACCGGCTCGGCCTCGCGGCAGGATCAATCCCAGGAGGGGCGCCGCGAACACCGCGGCCGAGACCTCCGCGGCCGGTGCGACACCGCCCCGCTCGTAGATGCCGTACACGAGTGGGAACAGCGCCCGGAGGCATTGCAGTGCGAGGCCGGTGGCGGCCGCGAGGAAGACGATGCGCGCTGTTGCGGCGCGCGGATCCGCGTTACCTGGCGTCGCTGCTCGCATCCGTCCATGCACGGCCGAAGATCGCAGCGACGACTTTGGCCCCTTCGTTGCTGGGATGGAAGCCGTCCTCGGCGATCGTCTCTGGGCGCTCGGCGGGCAGGGGCCCGAGGCTGTGCAGATCCACGAGGACCGCCCCCTCCGCCCGAACCACGCGCGCGGTCGCGCGGTTGTAGGCGGCAACGGTTGCGCGCACCTCGCTCGGTCCCGGCACGAGGCCGACCAGCTCCGGCGGGCATTGCACGACGTTGCCGAGCGGGGCCGTGAATAGGCCGTTGGGCGAGACGCAGGCGTGGTAGATCGGCAGCGACTCCACATGTGGGACGTTCGCGACGAGGACGGTCGTGCTCCCACCGGCGAGGAGCCGGTGCACGATGCCGTCGAGCGTTCGTTCGAACCGCTTCGGCTCGACGCCATGGATGAGGTCGTTCACGTTCAGCCAGACGGTGGCGAGGTCCGGATGGAGCGCGACGGCCTCGGGAACCTGGTCGATCAGCGCCTGCGACGCCAACGTCCCCGATACGCCGAGGTCGAGGAGCGTGGAGCCGGCGGGCAGCGTCTGCCGCCACAGGACGCGGGGCCACGCGTTCCGCAGCGGGTCGAAGGTGCCGACGCCCGTCGTCTCGCTCGCTCCGATCGCCGCGTACGTCACGGGGGAACCCGGCACGTGGGACGGGGTCGGCACAGCCGCCGATCGGCCGCTGCTCGCGCCCGTGCACGACGTCACCACCAGCAGGAGCGCCAACGAGCAGACGCGCGCCCGAGCCCTGCCCATCAGAGCGATCCCACGGCTTCGCGGGCGGGAAGTCGGGCGGCGCGCCGTGCGGGCACCACCCCCGCCACGACAGCGAGGAGGGCCGCCCCCACCACACCTGCAGTCATCACGGGCACCGACGCCACGACGCGGACGCCTTCGAGCCCTTGCGCGCTGAGATAGCTGTTCACGACCGCCCCGACGGCCGCGGCGATACCGACGCCCAGGAGGGTGCCGAACGTGCCGCCGACCAGCCCGACGAGGCAGGCCTCGATCAGGAACCAGCGCAGGATGTCGCGATCGCGGGCGCCGATCGCCTTCAACACGCCGATCTCGCGTCGGCGCTCCCGTACCGCGGCGAGCAGCGCGTTCGCGATGCCGAGCGACGCGATCACCAGCGCGATGGACGCCACCCCACCCAACACGATGTCGACCACGTGCAGGTACCGCCGTACGTTCGCGATCAGTTGTTCGGGAGCACTGGTCGCATAGCCCAACGAGTCGATCCGGGTGCGCAGCGCGTGCACGGCGTCGAGGCCGTCGGCGATCACGATGAGGCCGCTGTACTCCGAGGTCGGCAGCGGGAATCGCTCGCCGTCCGCGATCCCGTCCAGCGCCCAGTCTCGGTCGGCCCGTGCCTGATCGATCGGGACCACGAACTCGCCGGCGGCCGCGTCCTGCGCCACGACGCCGACGATGTCGAGGGCGACCCATCGCCCGCGGTAGTCCCGCTGGCCGTTGGCGCGGAGATAGACCTGGGGCGCCCCCAACAAGACGGTGGTGCCGATCACAGCCTCAGGTGTGTCGGCATCCAGGTGCAGCCGGTCGAGGTACCCGAGCGTCACCGCAACCTCCGTGGTCGAGGTTGCGGCGGGCAGACGCCCGGCCACCACGGTGATCGGAAGGTCGTTCGAGCGGCGCAGGTCCACACCCACCGCGTGCTCGAAGATCTGCTCGGGGTATCCGCGTCCCTCGGGCGGCACCGCCAAGACCGGGGATGTCAGCACGCCCGAGGTCGTAGTGACGTCGGGCAGCCCTTCGATCCGCGTGCGGTCAGCCTCGGTGAGGTCGTGCGGCGCCGACGGTCGCAGCGAATCGGTCTCCAACTGGCCGGCCTGGGCCGCGGCCGCCACGACCTTGATCGACGTGATGGGCCCGCCCTTGCTCACCTGCGCCAGTACCCGCGAGTTCGCGGTCACGACGATCGTGGCGAGGGCGACCAGCAGCGCGCTCGCCAGGGTCACGGCAAGGGCGGTGAGCAGGGTCCGACCGAACCGACGCGTGCCGCTCGCGAAGGCCATGCGGAATGCATCGCGCCAGCTCATCCGCCGACCAATCTGCCCATCGAGAGCCGCGTGACCACCGCGGCGCGCTCGGCCACCCGCCGGTCGTGCGTGACGATCAGCAGCGTGCAGCCCGATTCCCGGTGGACCTCGTCCAGCAGATCGAGCACGTGGGCCGCGGTATCCTCGTCGAGGTTGCCGGTCGGCTCGTCGGCGAGCAGCAGCCGAGGCCGGTTGGCCAGTGCCCTCGCGATCGCCACACGCTGGCGTTCGCCGCCCGAGAGCTCCGTGGGGCGATGATCGGCACGCTCTGCCAGACCCACCGAGGCGAGGAGCCGGTCCGCCCGCATCCGTCGATCGGCCGGGCGCATCCGTGACAGGGCCAGCGATAGCTCGATGTTCTCCCGGGCCGACAGCACGTCCACGAGGCCGTAGTGCTGGAACACGAAGCCCACGGTGTCCCGGCGGAACGCGGCGAGCTGGTCTCCGGATAGAGACGCGAGGTCGTGTCCCCCCACCTCGATGGCACCCGTGCGCACCCGCTCCAGGCCACCGATCAGCGACAGGAGCGTGCTCTTTCCGGCACCCGATGGTCCGGTGAGTGCGATCGATCCGCCCGGCTCGATCTCGAGGGCAAGTTCGTGGAGGACGGCGACGGACCGCTCGCCGCGGCCGTAGGAGTGCGACACGGCTCGGACACTCACCGCCGCTCCGCGCTGACGTGCGTGCGACCGCGGGGGAGAGGCGAGCGTCATGCCTTTAGTCTCGCATGAGGCCCGCGATACGGCGGGTCGAGCGCGATCACCCCCGGGCGCCGGCTACACGCCGGCGGGCCGCACACCTGTCGCGATCAAGCCCAGAACGAGCGCTGCGACGGCCAGGCGGTAGATCATGAAGACCTTGAAGTCGTGCGTGCGCAGGTACCTCAGCAACCCCCAGATCACCAGGAAGCCGCTGAGGGCGCTGGACACGAAGCCCCAAAGGAACTCGCTGCCGTAACCCTGGAACCCGGTGTGCAGCAGATCGAACCCCTTGAACACGCCCGCGCCCGCGATGATCGGCATCGCGAGCAGGAACGAGAACCGGGCGGCCGACTCACGGTCCAGGCCCATGAGCCGCGCCGCGGTCATGGTGACGCCGCTGCGCGAGACACCCGGCTGGAGCGCGAGCGCCTGCGCGAGTCCGAGGATCCCGCCGCGACGCACGTTGATGTCGTCCACTGTCTCGTCGCTACGCGCGGTGCGATCGACGACGTAGAGGATCACGCCGAATGCGGCGAGCATCAGCGAGATGAGCCACGGCTTGCCGAGCTTCTCTTGGATCATGTCCTCGAACAACGCGCCGGCGATCGCGCCCGGGATCGTGCCGACGATCAGCGCCCACGCCAGTCGCTGATCCACGGTGGTGATGGAGCGGGCTCGCACCGACTGGCCGAACGCCACCAGGTAGCGCCAGACATCGCGGCGGAAGTACGCCAGCGCGCCCACCAACGTGCCCACGTGCAACGCCACGTCGAACGTCTTGTTCAGGTTGGGATCGTCGAGGATCGACCACCCGAACAGCCACGGCACCAGGATCAGGTGTCCCGAGCTGGACACGGGGGCGAACTCCGTCACTCCCTGCGTGAGCCCGAGCACGATCGCCTGCAGGATGCTCACTGGACGTCCCTTCCACGATCGGATAGCCCCGTATGGGGCCGCGCGATACTAGCCGCCCGCAGGTGTCCCTGACGGCTCCGCGGCGGTCACCCCCTCGTCGGCCCCCTCGATCGTCACCGAAAGGTCACCGAAGGCGCCCGCGTACGCCAGCCGCTCCGCCACGTCGGGGCTCACCAGCAGCACCAATCGCGGCGACGCCGAGGGCGCCCCCGACAGCGCGTCGGTCTGGCCCGACCCCAGCACCGACAGCACCTCCAGCGCCGTCGCGACCGTCTCGGTATGGGGCCGGCCGCCGCCGAATGTCGCCAGCACGTCGACCCGGTCCCCGGCCCGCACGGCCTGAGGCGGCACGTCGGTGGCCACTACGAAGGCGCGGAGCCCCGGTGGGACCAGCGCGGCGACCGGTCCCGTGCGCGTCACGGCCAGGCGCGTGGATGTGACCGGCTCACCGGCCGCCAGCGCGCTGACGAGCACGCGGCCCTGCACGTCGGCGGGGTCACCGATCGCGCCGGGCGGTGCGAACTCCGATGGCACCTGCCGGACCTGTACGGCGTCGGCCGCAAGCGTGGCGCCGCGCGACAGATCCCCGGCAGCGACCACGACCGGCACCGGGGGCCCGAGCGCCGGGCGCGATGCCTCGATGCGTTCGACATAGCCCTGCATCATGGCGAACGCCGCCAGGCCGGAGAGGAGCGCCAGCGCCGCCGAGATCCTGGCCGCCCGCGGCCACCGCCGTCCCAGCCCCATCATCCCCGTCCTCCCCGTCGTATCCGAGGGAGGGACGTTAGCGACGGGCGACCCCTGTCCGCTGTGACGAGCGTCACGCTCGCGACGGATCGGTCAGTCGACGGGGCGCGGACCCGTCGGCGGCTCGTGCAGCGGTGTCGCCCGGACGCGGAACTCCTCGACTGCGTCGCGCCCGGCGATCATGGCGGCGGCCTCGCGGAGACGGTCGCCGAGCTGCGCGGGATCCTCCGCCGTGCGGATCCGGAGCTCCACGGTCACGAGCTGCTCGGCCGTCATGCCTCGAACCGGGCGCCGTCGAGGGCCGAGGCACAGGCGCACGCGCGCTCGGAGGGGAGCTGCGGGATCACTGCGAACAGCAGCGACCGGAGCCGCTCGTTGTTCTCGGTGAACACGCGCACCACCTCCTCGTGGGTGACGGGCGGCACGCCCTCGACGCCCACGTCGTAGTCGGTGATCAGCGAGATGTTCGCGTAGCAGAGCTCAAGCTCCCGGGCCAGCACGGCCTCGGGGTACTGCGTCATGTTGATGACCTCCCAGCCGGCGCTCGCGAACCACGCCGACTCGGCGCGCGTGCTGAACCGCGGACCCTCGATCACCACCACCGTCCCGCGTTCGTGCATCGGGATGTCGAGCGCCCGACCCTGCGCCACGATCGCGTCCCGCATCACGGGGCAGTACGGGTCGGCGAAGGAGATGTGGGTGGTGACGGGCCCGTCGTAGAAGGTGTTGGCGCGGTCGCGCGTGCGGTCGACGAGCTGGTCGCAGATCACGAACTCGCCGGGCTTCACGTTCGCCTGCAGCGAGCCGCAGGCGTTGGGCCCCAGCACCCTGCCGACGCCGAGCTCCTTCATGGCCCAGACGTTGGCCCTGTACGGCACGCGGTGGGGCGGGAACTCGTGCGCCACGCCGTGGCGGGGGATGAACGCGACGCGGCGGCCCGCCACCTCGCCGATCACGGGTGGCGCGCTGGGTCTGCCGTGGGGCGTGTCCATCTCCACCGTCTCGGTCTTGTCCAGGAACGAGTAGAAGCCCGAGCCGCCGAAGACGCCGATCTCCGCGTCGGTCATGACGCGGGGGACTCCTTCTTCGGGGCAGCGGAGGTGTCCGACTTCTTCTCGGTGGTCTTTGACTCCGACGATCCGGAGGACGTCGTCTCCTTCGAGCTCGCGCCGTCCTTCGCGTCCTTCGAACCCGTGGCGTCCTTCGACCCTTTCGGGTCCTTCGAATCTTTCGACTCTTTCGATCCGTCGGGTTTGGCGTCGCCCTTGGTGCCCTTGCGGTTGTCGGTGGCGTAGAAGCCGGAGCCCTTGAAGGTGATGGTGGGCGCGGCGAAGATCTTGCGCAGCTCGCCGCCGCAGGCGGGACAGATGGTGAGCGTGTCGTCGGCGAACGCCTGCACGATGTCGAAGCCGTGTCCGCACGCGCGGCAGCGGTACTCGTAGGTGGGCATGGCCCAGGCAGTATACGGAGGCGTTCCCGCAGGCTGGATGAGGGTTCCCGCACGGTCACCGGGCGCTCGCAGCCGCTATCGTTCCGCCGCGATGAAGGTGAAGAAGGCGGTCATCCCGGCGGCGGGTCTCGGGACGCGGTTCCTGCCTGCCACGAAGGCACAGCCCAAGGAGATGCTGCCCGTCGTCGACACGCCGTCGATCCAGTTCGTGGTGGAGGAGGCGGCACGCGCCGGCCTCACCGACATCCTCATCGTCACCGGCCGTGGCAAGCGCAGCATCGAGGATCACTTCGATCGATCCTTCGAGCTCGAGTACTTCCTGGAGTCCAAGGGCAAGACCGACGAGTTGAAGAAGGTGCGTGAGATCAGCGAGATCGCGTCGATCCACTACATCCGCCAACGCGACCCGCTGGGGTTGGGACATGCAGTGGCGGCCGCCGAGGAGCACGTGGGGGGCGAGCCGTTCGTGGTGCTGCTGGGCGACGACCTCATCCACCCGTCGATGCCGCTGTTGCAGGAGATGCTGGCCGTGCACGAACGGTCCGGCCGCAGCGTCCTGGCCGCGATGCAGGTGGCGCGCGAGGAGATCCATTGGTACGGCTGCATCGAGCCCGAGCCGGTGGGGGACAATCTGTTCCGCGTGCGGTCGATCGTGGAGAAGCCGTCTCCGGAGGAAGCGCCCTCCACCATGGCGGCGATCGGCCGTTACGTGTTCACGCCCGAGATCTTCCAGGCGCTGCGCGAGACGCAGCCGGGGCGTGGCGGCGAGATCCAGCTCACCGACGCCATCAATCTATTGGCGCAGGAGCAGGACGTGTTCGCGTACTCGTTCGACCGGGGTCGCTTCGACGTGGGCAACAAGCTGGACTACCTCAAAGCCACGGTGGAGCTCGCGATCGAACGCGAGGACGTGGGCCGGGAGTTCCGCCAGTACCTGGCCGAGGTCGTCGTGCGCGAGAAGCTGCTGTAGCGGGTGCCGCAGGCGTCGCGGCGACGCCCGATACACTCAGCCGCATGACCGGCATTGCGCGCAGGCACGATCATGACTCGGCAGAGGGTCTCGTCTCCGTCGAGCAGGCCCGCGACCGCATCCTCGCCGCCGTCCGTCCGCTCGGCTCGCTGCAGGTTCCCCTCACGGAGGCCTACGGGTGCGTGCTGGCCGAGGACGTGGTGGCCACCCATGAACTCCCCGAGTTCGCATCCAGCGCCATGGACGGCTTCGCGGTGCGGGCATCCGACATCGCGCATGCATCGACCTCAGATCCGGTCGAGCTGAAGATCGTCGGCCGCGCCATGATCGGGCGACGGCCGGAGTCCACCGTCGGCGGGCACGAGGCTTCGCGGATCGCCACCGGCGCGCCGATCCCCGCGGGCGCCGACACGATCGTTCCCATCGAGAACTGCGAGGTCTTCGGCGAGGTGGTCCGCATCGTGGACCCCGCACCGGAGGGCGAGCACATCCGGCCCATGGGGGAGGACGTGCAGACAGGCGACGTGCTGGTCGAGACGGGCAAGCGGCTGGGCGCGCCCGAGCTCGGCCTGCTGGCCAACGCCGGCTTCCCGCACCCGGTCGTCCATCCACGTCCGCGGGTCATCGTGCTGTCCACCGGCGACGAGCTGATCCCCCCGACCGAGACACCGGAGTTCGGCCAGATCCGTGACTCGAACGCGTACACGATCTTCGGCGCCGTCCGCGAGGCCGGCGCGATCCCCGTGCTGGCCGGCATCGTGAAGGACGACGTCGAGCAGCTGAAGGAGACCGTCCTGGTGCATGAGATCCAGGCGGACGCCTTCATCTCCAGCGGTGGCGTCAGCGTCGGCGAGCGCGACGTCGTGAAGGCGGCGTTCTTCCGGCGGGGGGACCTGGACTTCTACAAGGTCGCCATGCAGCCCGGTATGCCGCAGGGCTTCGGCCACATCGAGGGCAAGCCGTACTGGGGTCTGCCCGGCAATCCCGTCAGCGTGTTCGTGAGCTTCGAGGTGTTCGTTCGTCCGGCCCTCATGAAGATGCTGGGCCGTACGCAGCTCGGCCGCCCCGAGATCAACGCCAGGCTCACCCAGGACGTTCGCGGCCCCAAGGCGAAGTTGCAGTTCGCGCGCGTGGTGGTGGCACGTGGCGCCGATGGGTGGACCGCCACTCCCACCGGCGCCAGGGGCTCGAACCTGATCTCCACGGTCTCACGGGCCAACGGCCTGGCCATGATCCCGCCCGGCACGGAGACGGCCGCCGCCGGCTCGGAGGTGCGCGTGATGGTGTTCCGCTCGTCCGAGGATTGAGGTCACGATGACCTCCGACCAGGCGGACCCCGACGGCGTCACCCGGATCGTGGAGGTCGGTGCCAAACCCGAGACCGACCGCGAGGCCACCGCGGAGTGCGTGGTGACCACCACGCCCGAGGCAGTCGCACACCTGGTCGCCGGCACGAAGAAGGGCTCCCCGATCGAGACCGCGAAGATCGCCGGGGTGATCGGTGTGAAGGAGACGCCACGTCTGCTGCCGCACTGCCACCCGATCCGCGTGACGGGGGCGGAGGTGCGCATCGAGCCCGATCCGCTTGCCGGCCGGCTGCGCGTGCAGGCCACGGTGAGGGCACACGACCGCACCGGCGTGGAGATGGAGGCGCTGACGGCGGCGGCCGTGGCCGCGCTGTCCCTGTACGACACCGCGAAGGCGTTCGACCGCGCGGCGCGGATCGACGGCCTGCGCCTCTTGTCGAAGTCGGGCGGGGCGTCGGGGGACTACCGAGCGCCCTAGCCCACCGCTTGTGAAAAAGTTCTGCGAATCACATCGATGTGCTTTCTGGGCACCAGATGTGGTGCTACGGTGCCGACCCAGCCTACATGTTGTGCCGAACCGGGACGTCACCGATGGGAGGCTGGACGCGTGGACTGGCTGCTCCTCGCAGCGCTTGTCATCATGTGGCTCACGCTCCTGTGGCCGTCGCAGCGGCGGAGGCCGTCTCCGTCGACCACGGTCGGTCACTTCGAGCGTAGGATGGAGCTCTTGGCCCAGGCAGAGGTGCACGGCAGTGCTGGACGGTGGATCATCACGCCCCGCAAGGGGGTGCGATTCGTCGGCCCCGCGGAACGCAAGAGATCACGTGCACGAGAGCGCCGCAGGCAGGTGTTGGTGTTCCTGCTGGAGGCCATCGGCATCACCTCCCTGATCGGATTGGTCCCGCCCCTGCGCGTCGCCTGGGGCCTCACCGGCACCCTCGTCGGCCTGACGCTGGTCTACGTCTACCTGCTGCTGACGATCAAGCAGCGCGCCGGCGATCCCAACGCGAACCTCCGCGCGGCCCGTGTGCCGGAGGGGGTCACCCGCAGGGTCGCCGAGCGCTACGTCGGCGAAGGCGGTAGCACCTGGGCGCGGCCCAAGGTGAACGGGCTCGGCTTGCTCGGCGAGGGCGACAGGGTGCACGTCGTGGTCCGGTCCGCTCGGCAGATGGGCGTGGCGGGGACCTGAGCTCCCGCGCCGCGCCGTGGACCTGGATCGCCTCGCCGCCGACCTCCGTACCCGATTCGACGCGACGACCGCCGCACGCGAACAGGCGCTGCCGGCGGCCCGGCGCTCGATCCGCGCCTCCGCGAACTCGATCCGCGCGATCCACCGCCTGGAGCTCGACCGTGCCCGGGAGCTGATGGAGGACTCGCGCGCCGCGTTGCAGGACGGCATGGACGGTGTGCGCGACCATCCGCGGGTGCGGTTCGCAGGCTACCTCCAGGACGCGCAGAAGGAGTACGCCGAGGCCAACATCACCTTCGTGGTGGTGACCGGTGGCGAGCTCCCGACGCCCGGGTCGCTCGGCATCGAGGACGCGCCGTACCTGAACGGCATGGCCGAGGCGATCGGCGAGGCGCGGCGGCGCGTCCTGGACATCCTGCGTACCGGCGAGGTCGACGAGGGCGAACGCCTGCTGGGGGCCATGGAGGACATGTACGGGGTGCTGGTGACCATGGACTATCCCGACGCGATCACGATGAACCTGCGGCGTAGCACCGACGTCGCCCGGAGCCTGATCGAGAAGACGCGCGGTGACCTGTCGATCGCCTTCGTGCAGCGGGATCTGCACGACGCCCTGGACCGCCACGCCCGCGAGGTGCGGGAGCAGAGAGGGAGCTGACTGGGATCGGCTCGGGTATCACCGGCCTGGTCAGGCCAAGCCGGTGAACGTCAGCGCCCTGCAATGGAAAGCCGAGTTCCAGACACTGGTCGCGAACCTCCGCGCGAGCGGGCTGCCCGCCATCCCACCGCCGCCGGGTTCGTAGCGTCTCCTCCTGCTGCTACGCTGGTCCGCATCCTGGGGGTGTAGCTCAGCCCGGTAGAGCGCTGCCTTCGCACGGCAGAGGTCGGCGGTTCGATTCCGCTCACCTCCACCCAGAGA
>JBDUEF010000031.1:0-21142 GCA_040002535.1 Actinomycetota bacterium
ACCGGCTCCGCGGACGACTGCTGCGGGTGGCGGCGACGGGGTTCGTCCTGTCCCTCGGCATCGCGCTGCTGTTGAGCTTCGCCCTCGACGCCGCCGGGCTCGTGGAGACACCGCTGATCGTGGCGGTGATCGTCTCGTCGACCGGGCTCGGCGTGGTGATCGCCGTGCTGAAGGACTCGGGACAGATCTCCTCGGAGTTCGGGCAGCTGCTGATCGTGGGAGCGTCGCTCGCCGACTTCGGCGCGATCGTGCTGTTGACCCTGCTGTTCAGTCGCGACGCCAGCTCCCCGGGCGCCAGGGCGCTCCTGCTGGGCGGCTTCGCCCTGTTGGCCGTGGTCGCCGGCCTCGCGATCGCCGGCGCCGGCCGATGGTCGCGGCTGAACCGAGCGCTCACCAGCTTGCAGGACACCACGGCGCAGATCCGGGTGCGCGGCTCGATGGTGCTGCTGATGGCGTTCGTGGCGCTGGCGGAGACCTTGGGTCTTGAGACGATCCTGGGCGCCTTCATCGCCGGGGCGATCCTGTCGGCGATCGACCCGGACCGCATGATGACCCACCCGGCGTTCCGCCAGAAGCTGGAGGCCATGGGTTTCGGCCTGTTCATCCCCGTGTTCTTCGTGTCCAGCGGACTGGGGTTCGACCTCGCGTCGCTGACGTCCAGCGCGTCGGCGCTCGCGCGTGTGCCCGTCTTCCTGGGCACGCTCCTCCTGGTGCACGCCGTGCCCGTCTACCTGACGGCGCGTGGCCTGGTGGGCTCGAGGCGCGCGATGGCGGCCGGTCTGCTTGAGTCAACCACGCTCTCGTTCGTGGTGGCCACGGCGGCGATCGGCATGGAACTGGGGCTGCTGGGCCGGGCCACGGGCGCCGCCCTGATCGCCGCGGGGCTGTTGAGTGTGCTGCTGTTCCCCGTGATGGCCACCTCGCTCCTCGGGTCGGACGCGGAGCCGGTGGGTGGCCCGACCGTGGCGGAGTAGCGCGTCAGGCGTGCTTCCAGCTGCGGAAGGCGCTGGTGAGCCGTTCGAGCTGCTCGAGGGGGATCGAATCCTCGTTGAGGCGGCCCGTCACCCGGATGCTGGTCTTCACCTGATCGAGGTAGATCTCGCACCCCTCACAGGCCATCAGGTGCTCCTCGAACCGGGCTCGGTCGGCCACGGACAGGGAGCCCTCGAGGTACTCGGTGACCAGAGCCACCATCTCCCGGCAGGTGAGGTCGCTCACGTCTGTCACGTCGCTCACGGTCGTTCCCTCTCCAGGTAGCCCCCGAGGGCGTGCCGCACGCGCGCGCGAGCACGGTGGAGGAGCACCCGTTGGTTCGTCTCGGAGATCTCCAGGGCGTTACACACCTCGACCGAGCTCCAGCCGCGGACGTCGCGGAGCTCGATCACCCGCGCCTGCATGGGCGGAAGGCCGTCGATGGCGTCTCCCACCAGGGCGCGCACCTCCTGGCCGAGGAGTCGCTCGTCGGGGATCCCGCGCCAATCGTCGGGGAGGGACGCCCACGAGCCCGGCCACCGATCCGTGGCGCCCCGGAACCAGGAGTCCTCCATGGCCGGCGCGTCCAGGTCGTCGCCCGCCAGCGCGCTGAAGGGGACGCTGCGGCCCTCCCGCTGCCCCCGCGTCTTCGCGATGTTGGTGAGGATCCGGAACATCCACGTTCGCAGGGTCGACCGTCCTTCGAAGCGTTGGAGTCCCTGGAGGATGCCCACCCACGCCTCCTGCACGACCTCCTCGGCCACGGCCTGGGAGGACACGTACATGCGGGCCACGCGCAGCATCTGCGTTTGATGTTGCCGCAGCAGGGCCTCGAAGGCCTCCTCGTCACCGGCCCGGAGACGTTCGACCAGCGCCAGATCTTCGGAGGGGGCCAGCAGAGAGGGTTCGGGCTCCATCGCGCCGGAGCTTACCGGGGGGACACGGGGGAGATGCAGCAGACGAGCGAGCTAGCCGACCCGGCCGCCCACCACGAAGCTGTCCCAGTACACCGGGTCCTCCGCGACCTCGCCTCCGGGACCGGGGTGACTGGCGTCCACCATCATCCCGTTGCCCGTGTAGATCGCCACGTGGCTGATCGGTGTGTAGAAGAAGAGGAGGTCGCCGGGCTGCAGCTCGTCCCTGGAGACGTCGGGGGTGACGGCCGCCTGCATCGCCGACGAATGCGGGAGAGAGACGCCGGCCTGGCCCCAGGCGTACATCGTGAGGCCGGAGCAGTCGAAGGACACGCCCGGGCTCGAGGTGCCCCACACGTACGTGACGCCGATCTGCTGTCGTGCGGCGGCGATGGCGATCTGCGCCGCGGAGGCGTTGGCCGGCGGGACGAAGCTGCCGCCGCCCCCCGTCGGAGGTGTGGTCGTGGCGGCCTGCGCGGTCGCTCGCTGGGCGTCCAACCACTGCTGATAGGCCTTCTGCAGACCTGCCACCTTCGCCTGCTGGGATTCGAGCTGGCTCTTGAAGCGATCCTGCTTGGTCTGCAGATCCTTCAGCAGCACCGCCTGCTCGGCGGCGACGCTGCTGTACTGCGCGGCCGCCCACTGGGCGCGCGCACCTGCGGCGTCGGCCTCCACCGCCAGATCGGCGTCGCTCTGCGCCAGTGCCCCCGCGTACTGCACGCGGTCGGAGAAGTCGTTGAAGTCCTCGGCGCCCAGGAGTCCCTCCAGCTGGGAACCGGCGCCCTCGTAGGCCGCCACCGCCCGCTCGGAGAGGAGGGCGCGGGTGGACGCGGCCAGCCGTGCGGCCTCGTCGCGCGTCTTGCGGGCTTCGAGGAGGCGGGCCTCCACCTCGGCGAGCTTCGCGTTCGCGGTGTTGACCTGCTCTGCGAGGATCTCCAGCTGGTGCTGGAGATCGGTCTCCCTGGACCTCGCGGCGTCCAGGTTCTGCTTCGGACTGGCGACGGAGACGGCGACGGAACCGAGGAAGGCGGGGACCACGAGCGCCACGGCTGCCACCAGCCGCGTCGTGAGCCTGCGCTTCCGGGTCATCGTCCTCCAGGGTCTCGACAATGGTGAGGGCTCCCGCGATGGGGAGCCACGACGTCGAGGCTACCGGGGTGGGGAGGGGCCGTCAAACGTATGTTCCACTCCCGTACAACGTCTGCACCACCGCCGCGCGGGGGGAGGTCTGGTCGGGACGGCGGGATTTGAACCCGCGACCTCAGCGTCCCGAACGCTGCGCGCTACCAAGCTGCGCCACGTCCCGATCGCCCCAGTGTAGCGGCTCGGCCGGGCCCGTCGGATCCGCGCGCGGCCGGCGCGCCACTCGGGGTAGGGTTCCATCCGACCGATGGAGAGCCAACGCCCGTGAGGATCGCAGAGGTGTGCGCCCCCTGGCTCGCTGTGCCCCCCAAGGGGTACGGGGGTATCGAGTGGGTGGTGTCGCTGGTCACCGACGGCCTGGTGGCCGCCGGCCACGACGTGACTCTCTTCGCGACGGGGGACTCCCACACCGACGCGAACCTCGAGTTCGTCGTCGATGAGGCCCCGGGGTCGGCGCTCATCAACGACATCACGCTCGACGCCACCCACACCATGTTCTCCCTGCGCGGCGTGGCCTCGCGCTTCGACGTGCTGCACGTCCACTCGCCTTTCAGCGCCCTGGCTGCGGCAGCGGAAACCTCGGTGCCAGCCGTGCATACCCTGCACGGCTCGTTCACGCCGCAGATGTCCCGCCTGTACGAACAGGTGGCCGATCGAGCCTGGTTCGTGGCGATCAGCGAGGCGCAGAAGCGCCGGAACGAGTCGCTACGCTACGCCGGCGTGGTCTACAACGGGATCGACCTGGACAGGTACCCCTTCACCCCGGAGAAGGACGATTACCTGCTGTTCCTCGGCCGCGCGGCGCCGGAGAAGGGTTGGCGGCGCGCCGTGGAGACCTCACTGCTCACCGGGATCCGGCTGATCTCCGCCGTGAAGATCGCCCATCCCACCGAGCAGGAGGAGTGGGAGACCTTCATCAGACCGATGCTGCCCGATGGCTCGGAGGTGCTGGGCGAGATCCCCCATGAGCAGAAGGCGTCCCTCCTGGCGCACGCGAGGGCGGTCCTGTTCCCGATCGACTGGGACGAGCCCTTCGGGCTGGTGATGACGGAGGCGATGGCCTGCGGCACGCCCGTCATCGCCACGCCACGCGGTTCGGTGCCCGAGGTGATCGCCGACGGTGAGACCGGATGGATCGTGGACGTGGACGGCTACGCCGAACGGGCCGCGGAGCTGCTGGCAGTGCCCCACTCGATCGACCCGGCTGCATGCCGCGAGCGCGTCCGACGTCTGTTCTCCCAGGAGGCCATGGTGGGGGGGTACGAGCGGGTCTTCGCGGAAGTCATGGCGGCCGAGGCAGGCTGAGGCCCTCCCGCAGCGGCCGGCCCTGCGGTGCCGGGCGGGGGCTTCACGTCGAACGCCTCCCGAGCTGCAGCAGCGTCGCCTCGGGGCGACAGAGGAATCGGAACGGGGCGTACTTGCTGGTGCCGAGGCCGGGCGAGAGGAACATCACGGCCGATCCCATCCGGATCAAGCCACTGGCCAGCCGTCGGGGCATCGCGGAGTTCGTGACCAGGGCCCCGACGAGCGGCAGACGGACCTGTCCGCCGTGCGTGTGGCCGGCGAGGATCAGCTCGTAGCCGCACGCGGCGGACTCGGGAGCGGAGTCGGGCGAGTGCATCACCGCCAGGCCGAACCGTTCCGGCGCGCTGCGCGGCATCGCCCGCGAGTCCTGCCGGTCGATGTGCGCGTCGTCCAGCCCCAACAGCTCCATCGGCAGGCCGTTCAGGGTGATCTGGCTGCGCAGGTTGCGCAGGTGCTCCCATCCGTCGGCCTCTAGCTGGGCGATGAGATCGGCGCTGCGCCCCCGCCGGGCCGCACGTGGCCTGCGGTCGCTGCGGAAGTACGTCAGGTAGTTGAGCGGCCTCGGCACGAAATAGTCGTTGGAGCCCAGCACGAACCAGGAGCCAAGGCGGCCGCGCGCCGCCGCCACCGCGGCCACGGCGATCTCCACGGCCTCGGGCTCGGCCAGGAAGTCTCCCGTCACGACGGTGACGTCGGCCGGCGGCAGCGTCGAGAGGAAGGCCGCCTTCCGCCGGTCGCCGGCGACGAAGTGCAGGTCCGAGAGGTGCAGCACGGTCAGGGACGCGGGGCCGCCCCCGCCCGCCGGTAGGATGTCCAGGGAGTGCCGCACCAGCCGGTACCAGCGGCGCTCCACCACCACCCCCCAGGCCACACACAGCACACCGGCGACGACCACGAAGAGGATCACGGGCAGCACGGGAGGCAGTGTACGGTGACCGACCCCACGCTCAAGACGCAGGTCAGCGACGAGATCAAGGCGTCATTGAAGGCCGGCGACTCTCTGCGCGTCGGTGCGCTTCGCATGCTCCTGGCCGCGATCCAGACCAAGGAGGTCGAGGGTGCCGCCGCCCGCGAGCTGAGCGACGACGAGATCCGCCAGGTCGCCGCCAAGGAGGTCAAGAAGCGCAGCGAATCCATCGAGGCGTTCGAGGCTGCCGGTCGCACGGAGCTCGTCGAGCGGGAGCGCGCCGAGCGCGACGTCCTGACCCCGTACGCGCCGCCGCAGGTCGACGACGACGCCCTGGACGCACTGATCGACGAGGCGATCGCCGCCACGGGCGCCACCTCCGTGCAGCAGATGGGCGCGGTGATGAGTGCCGTGATGTCGAGGGCCGCGGCGCTGGGCCGTGTGGACGGCAGGCTCGTGCAGGCGAAGGTGCGGGCCAAGCTCAGCGGGTAGGACGCGGCCCCATCACCCGGGTGTGAGCGGCCGGTTCTGCTGCTTCACGCCCACGTTCATGGTCACGACCGAGCCTCTGTCGACCTTGGTTCCGGCCTTCGGCATCGTGCCGAGCACCACCCCGTCCTGCTTGGGATCGCTCACCGCCGTCTCCTGGACCCGCACCACGAAGCCCATCTGTTCCAGGACCGTCCGGGCGGCCGCGGCATCCTGGCCGGCCATGGCGGGGATCACCACGGTGGGCGCCGTGCCGGAGGAGACACGCAGCGTCACCAGCGTGCCCAGCTGCGCCGTCGCGCCGCCCGCCGGGGCCTGGTCCACCACCGTGCCCTCGGGCCGCAACGACGGCACCTTCTCGATCCGCGGCGAGAAGCTCGCCTCGGCGAGGATCTTCTGTGCCGCCTCCACGCCCTCACCCGTGACGTCGGGGACCTTGCCGGTCTCCGGCGGCGGTGGGGCCGGGAAGCTTTGCAGCGGCATCCCGGCCATGACCTTCGACATGTAGGTGTGCCAGATCGGCGCCGCGATCGAACCCCCGAAGACCGACGTGCCGAAGTACAGATCCAGAGGATCGGGGTTGCCGGGGAACCCCACCCAGACCGCGGTGGAGACCTGGGGCGTGTAGCCCACGAACCACGCGTTCGAGTACTCCTGCGTGGTGCCGGTCTTGCCGGCGACCGGCCGGCCGATCGCAGCGGCGGTCCCGGTGGCCCCCGGCAGCGTGACGACACCCTGCAGCATGGACGTGACCTGGGCGGCGATATCGGGATCGATCACCTGGTGACACGCCGCCCTGTGCCGGTACAGGACCCCGTTCGCGTCCTCCACGCGCGAGACGGCGAAGGGCTGGCAGTGGCGGCCGTCGTTGGCCAAGGTCTGGTACGCGGAGGCCATCTCCAGCGGCGAGACGTCCGAGGTGCCGAGCGTGATCGAGGGCACCACCGACAGATCCGAGGTGATGCCCATCTCGTGGGCCGCCTCGGCGATGTTCGACGGACCAACGTCGAGGGCGAGCTGCGCGAACACGACGTTGGTGGAGTACGCCGTGGCGGTCGTGAGGTTCTCGTAGCCCCCCTTGCCGGGCTCGGCGTTGCTGACGCAATGGTTGGCGCTGGTCCACGCGGGAGAGCAGAAGGGCGACGTGGCCGAGTACACCTGCCCCGGCGGGATCCCCTCCTGAAAGGCCGCCACCAGCGTGAACGGCTTGAACGCCGAACCCGTCTGCCGCGTGGCGGTGGCCAGCTCGAGCTGGTCCCGCTGGTAGTTGCGACCCGAGAGCATCGTGCGGATCGCCCCGTTCGCGTTGTCGACCGACACGATCGCGGTGTCGGGGGTCTGCGCGTAGCCGGGGTTCCCGGGCGTGACCGCCCAGGGTTGGTCCGCGGCATCCTGAGCCGCGCGCTGCCAGTCCGAGTCGAGCGTGGTGACGATCTTCAGACCACCCTGGAACAGGGTGCGTTCACGCTGTCTGGCGGTGTCGCCGAAGGCGTCGTACGTCCCGTCGGTGTCGGACAGGATCTCGCGGGTGATGTAGGTGACGAAGAACGGGGGCTTCTCCTTCGAGACCTGGCCCACGTTGGGCGGCAGTGGCACGGACTGCGGGGCGATCCGGGCGACCTTGCCGGCGTCGGCCTGGCCGAGCTCGACCATCCGCCCCAGCACGAAGTTGCGCCGAGCGGCCGCCCTCTTCGGATGCTGGATCGGGTCGTAATCCTCGGGGGCCCGGATCATGCCTGCCAGCGTCGCTCCCTGGGCGAGGCTCAGCTCGGACGCGGGCTCATGGAAGTAGTACTGGGCGGCCGTGCCGATCCCGTAGACGCCGTTGCCGAGGTAGATGTCGTTCAGGTAGAGCTCGAATATCTGGTCCTTGGTGTAGCGCTGCTCGATCTGCAGCGCCACCGCGAGCTCCTGCCACTTGCGCTCGATCGTCTGGCCGGCGTCGTCCAGCACCGCGTTCTTCACCAGCTGCTGCGTGATCGTGGACCCGCCCTGCACCACGTCACCGGCCGCCACGTTCGCGAAGATCGCTCGCACCACGGAGGAGATGTCCATGGCGCCGTGCTCGTAGAAACCGTCGTCCTCGGCGGCCAGGACGGCACTGCGGGCGATCGCGCTCACCTCCTGGAGGTGCACGATCTCTCGGTTCTCGTCGAGATAGACCTGTGCCAGGACGGTCCTGCCGTCACCGGCGTAGATGGTGGAGCGCTCCGGGAACTTCGGGATCCGCTTGTAGGCCTCGCCCAGGGAATCCAGCCGCGCGCCGACGCGGTCCACGCCGACACCGATGCCCAGGGCGGCGGGCAGCAGCAGCAGCGCCACGAGTCCCCCCGCGATCGCGATCACCACCGGGAAGAGCAGACACACGAGGGGGTCGACAGAGAGGGTGTCCGGCCGAGGCGTGCGCGTGAGTTGCCGCATGGACGCGGTCAGGATACCCCGGCCCCCCGTAGCATGGTCGCGCATGCGTTCCCGCCTCGCCCTCCTGTGCTGTGCCGCGGCCGCCTTCGCCTCGTGGTCGGGCGTCGCATCGGCGCAGACGCCGTCGCCGTCGCCGTCGCCGTCCCCGAGCATCGTGGAGGTGATCCAGGTGGAGGGCGCCATCGACCGCCCGCTGCTGGCCTACCTCACCGGAAAGCTGGACGGCGCCGAGGCTGAAGGCGCCACGGTCATCCTGCAGCTCGACACGTCGGGCACGCTCTCGCGGGATCCGATCGCCCTGGCAGAACGCGTCGCCACCATGCGGGTGCCGGTGATCGCGTGGGTGGGCCCGGTGCCGGCGAAGGCAGCCGGAGCCGGCCTCCTGCTGATGTACGCCTCCTCTCTCGCAGCGGTGCAGCCAGGGGCGCAGGTGGGCCCGCTGATGCCGCTGGACCTGGGCCATCCCGACGCCGCGTATCCGGGCCTCCAGCAGCGCATGCAGGGGTGGATCCGGGTGCGTGGGAAGAACACCATCACGGACTGGGACGATCGAACCCTGACCGGCCAGGAAGCCCTGGGGCTGGGCATCATCCAGGCGTCCGCGGCCTCGATCCCCGATCTCCTCAACACGGTGGACGGACGAACGGTGCTGACCGCCGGGGGGCCGGTCACGTTGCGAACGAAGGTGGCCACCACCCGGGCGGAGGCCGAGCGGGGCACGATCCAGCTGCGGTTCAACGGGCTCGGTCCGGTGCGGCGTGTCCAGCACGGGGTGTCCACCCCGTCGATGATCTACTTCCTGCTGGTGCTGGGGTTGGGAGCGCTGGCGTTCGAGACCACGCAGCCGGGCTTCGGCTTCGCGGGGTTCAGCGGCATCGGCATGGTGCTGCTTGCCGCCTACGGCCTGACCGTCGTCCCCGTGTCGTGGCTCGGCCTCCTGTTGCTGGTCGGCGGGGTCGGGCTCATGGTGGCGGACGTGCGGCTGCGACGACTGGGGCCTCTGACGTGGGCCGGCCTCGCGGCCTTCCTCGGCGGGTCCGTCCTGGCCTGGCACGGGATGGCGCACGATCTGCGGATCTCTCCGTGGTTGATCGGCGGCGCTGTGCTGGCGAGTCTCCTCTACTACGGCTTCGCCCTCACCGTGGCGCAGCAGTCGCACGATCGGATCGTCAACACCCAGCGGGGGCTGATCGGTCTGGTGGGCGAGGCTCGCGGCCGGCTCGCGCCTGAGGGACCCGTCTACGTGAAGGGGGCCCTGTGGCGCGGGCGAACCGCCCAGGGAGAGATCGTGCAGGGTGCGCGGGTGCGCGTCCGCGGTGTGGACGGCCTGGTCCTTCGGGTCGAGGCCGAACCCACGGACCCCGCTGGACCGCCCGTCGAGGCCTGAGGGCGTCCCCACCACGGGAGCCCTCACGGTGGGGCCCCACGGATATGGAGAGTTCGTCGCCGGCACGATCCGTGCGCCCCTCGGGAATCCCCTCGGCCCGCATCTACGAACACCTCTGAGAGGGCCGGTTCAGCCGGCCGGATGCCCAGGAGGGAGTCACGGGCGTGTCGGATCCACTGCCTCAGATCGACGGCTGGCAGGGCGCCGCGGCGTGCCGCGGTGAGGACGCGTCCTCGTTCTTCGCACCGAACTACTTCGAGAAGCGGTCGGAGAAGAGCGCCAGGGAGGCGGCGGCCAAGGTGATCTGCGCCCGATGCCCCGTGCGCGAGCCCTGCCTGGAGTACGCGTTGCGGATCCGTGAGGCCCACGGGGTCTGGGGCGGCCGCAACGAGATGGAACGGCGGGCCCTCCTGCGGCACCGCGCACAGGCAGGCTGACGCCGGGTCGCGCGGGGCCCGGGTCCCGTGGCAGGATGCGCGGCATGAATGAATCCGAGATCCTCCACCGTCTGTCGGAGCTGGGCCTGGAGCTGCCGGCGGTGCCGGTGCCGGTCGCGTCCTACGTCCCGGTCACGATCGCCGGAGGCCTGGCGTTCGTGTCGGGACAGATCCCCATGAGCGAGGGACGCCCGATCGCCGTCGGCACCCTGGGATCCGACGTGACCGTCGCGGAGGCACAGCATGCCGCCGCCCAAGCGGCGCTGCAGTCCATCAGCGCCCTGCGCGTGGCGCTGGGGTCTCTCGATCGCGTGAAGCGGATCGCACAGGTGACGGTGTACGTGGCGGCGATCCCAGGGTTCCTGGAGCATCCGGAGGTGGCCAACGGCGCGAGCGAGCTCTTCATCGGCGCGTTCGGCGAGGCCGGCAGGCACGCGCGGGCGGCGATCGGCATGTCGAGCTTGCCGCGTGGGGCGAGCGTCGAGGTCGCGGTCGTCGTGGAGGTCGGCCCGGAGTAGGCACGACGCCAACGAGCACCACCACCTCGGGAAGGGGGCGCAGGTGGGTGGATCCGAGGGCGGCCCGCTGGCGGCGACCCGCGCCGACGAGAAGGGTCGCCGGCTACGAGCTGCGGTCGCCGGGGCCGTCACCTTCGCGGTCGTCATGATCGGCGGACTGCTGGTGATCGCCGACGGTGGCCCCGCCTCCGTCGCGGAGCCCTCGGCCACCACGGCGGCGACCTCCGGACCCTCCTCCACGCCGTCCGCGTCGCCGTCGCGACTTCGGCCTCCGACGCACCTCGAGATCGATCGCGGAGTGACGACCCTGTCGCTCAGATGGGATCCGCCCACCGGCGCCGCACCGCACGTCCTCGACCACTACGAGGTCTTCCGCGACGGAAAGCGGATCGGACGACCGACGCGCGCCAGATACGACGTCACGGGATTGACATTCGGTACGGGATATCGCCTCTGGGTCGTGGCGGTGGATGGTGAGGGTCGGGCATCGCCCCGGGTCGTCCGCTCGGTCAGCACGAGGGTCCCGCCTCTGGCCGCCTCGCGACTGTCCGGCACCTATACGTCGACCGCCACGCTCATCGCGAGCACCGGGGCGCGGGTGCGGTTCGTCTTCTCGCACGCGATCACGTGGTCTCTGGTGCCCCAGTGCTCCACCACGGCATGCAACGTGACCTTCACGGCGACCCACGACTTCGGCTCGAGGACCGTCGTGACCAGCGGGGTGCTGGACTGGTCGGGCACCGCTGCGTATACGGGACATTGGGTGGGGTCCTTCGGTACGACCTGTCGCAATGAGAAGCTCCAGGCGACCTCCACGCTGACGATCACGATGCGAGCCACCAGCGCGCGCGTGGTCGGCGGTCTGTGGGTGGCCTCGGACGTGACGGGCTCCATCCACGAACGGGTTCGCGGGTGCGGGGGCGCTCCCGTCGCCTCCTACGACTTCTGAGGGCCGCTGTTCCGCCGTCACCCGGTGGGATACCGGAGGTCGCCCTCGCGGCGCGTCACGCCCCGGCGATCCATCCACTCCAGCAACGGCACGGCGTACTTGCGAGTGGTGCCGAGGGCTTCGCGGAAGGCACTGACCGTGATGCCGCCACCGGCCGCACGCACGACGGCCTCCGACCGCGCAGCGAACTCCGGCGTCACCACCAGGTCCGGGGTGATCCGCACCACCACCCCTTCGCGCGCCGCAGCCTCGATCACATCGCGACGCAGGCCGGCGGCCTGCAGCTCCCGCACCGTCGGCGGCGTCGCCTCGCGCTCACCGCCGATCGCGCGCATCAGCTCGTCCACGTCGATCGGGCGACCGGCCAGAGACGCCTGATGCGTGAAGGATCGCACCGTGGAGGCGGTTCTGACGATCTCGCCGGCCGATGCCAGCGTGTCGAGGATCGCCTCGATCGCGCCCGGGTCGGGGGGCGCATGCGATGCCCGCATCGCGTCGCCGATCGTGCGCCGCGCCATCGCCACGTCCATGCCCTCGTCGAGGGGATTCGCCGCGTGGTGGACGCGCAGGGCCGATCGCAGTGCGCCCTCGGCCGCCGACCGCACCGTCTCGTGCACCAGCCAGCCGCCACCCGCGGCCGATGTGCCGGTCAACAGCGTCACCTCCGACGCCTCCACGGCGCCCCGCTCGGCGACCAGCAGGTCGACGAGCGCCTCGCGGCTCGCCCCAGTGCGAGCGGCAAGTCGCCGTTCCGGTGCACGACCGGGTCGCGCCGGGGGCCAGGGATCCAGCACGATCCCGCCTGCAACCGTCTCCTGACGACCCGCCTCCCGCACCACGAATCGGTCGAAGACGTCGAGGGTCAGCGGCCGTGACAGCCGGATCCGTGCGAACGCCTCGCCGCCGGGTTCCAGCGGCGTGGCGCCGTAGATCCGCACCGTCGCGTCTACCTCCGCCGCGCCCGTGTAGAGCTTGAAGGCGCCCCGGTCCGTGACCGGGTGGTCGAGGCCGCGGACGGGCCGAAGGCTTGCCTCGATGAGGGTGGTGGGACGCCAGGCGCCGACCCTGCCCAGCACGTCGCCGCGCTGCAGCGTCGCCCGTTCGATCCCAACGAGGTTCGCGGCCACGCGCGATACGGGGCACGCCCGGTCGCGGGCGTTCCCGTGGGTCTGCAGGGAGCGCACCCGGGCTCGGCGTCCGGTGGGGTAGAGCTCGACCTCCTCGCCGACGGCCACGCAGTCGCCCGAGAGCGTCCCCGTGGCCACCGTCCCCGCACCGACGATCGTGAACACCCGATCGACGAACAGCCGGGCCCGGGCATCACCGGGGGGGATGGCGGCAGCCAGCAGTGTGTCCAGCGCGACACGAAGCTCGTCGAGCCCCGCGCCAGTGACGGAGGACACGGCCACGATCGGGGCGTCGTCGAGGCCCGTGCCGGCCAGGCGCCCCCGGACCTCGTCGCCGGCGGCTCGCACCGACTCCTCGTCCACCAGGTCGGTCTTCGTGAGGGCCACCACCGCATCGGTCACACCGAGGACGTCGAGGATCTGGAGGTGCTCCTCGCTCTGCGGTTTCCAGCCCTCGTCGGCCGCGACCACGAGCAGGACCAACGGGACCGGCCCCACGCCCGCCAGCATGTTGGCGATGAACCGCTCGTGGCCGGGCACGTCCACGAACCCGACGTCGCGCCCGCTCGGCAGCGTGCACCACGCGTACCCGAGGTCGATCGTCAGGCCACGACGCTTCTCCTCCGCCCAGCGGTCGGGATCGATGCCGGTGAGGCGCAGGATCAGGCTGGACTTGCCATGGTCGACGTGTCCGGCGGTGGCGATCACCCGCAGCTCGCCGGGCATTCATTCCTCCAGGAGGTCGTCGCCCTCCAGCGCGTACCAGATCGCGCGTGCGAGGTCGGGGACCTCCTCGTCACGGACGGTGCGCAGATCGAACAGCACACCGTCGGCCTCCATCCGACAGAACACCGGCGGGGAGCCGTCGCGCATGCGGGCCGCGAACGCGGAGGGCGCGGGGCAGCGGACGGCGACGCCCCAGGAGGGCAGTGCGCTGCCCGGCACCGAACCTCCGCCTACCACCGACTCGCACGGGCGAACGTGCGCCCCCTCAAGGTCGCCCCCGACCGTCGCCGCCAGCAGCTGCGCGCGATGCTTCACCTGATCGGCGGTCTCGCGGAGCATCCGGTGCACCGGGATCGAGTTTCGCTGGCCTCGGACGTACATGGCCAGCACCGCCTCCAGGGCGGCGACCTGCATCTTGTCCACGCGGACCGCCCGCGCCATGGGGTGGCGGCGGAGCCGCTCCACCAGGTCTGCACGGCCCAGCACGATGCCAGCCTGTGGCCCACCCAGCAGCTTGTCCCCTGAGCTGGTGACCAGATCGGCGCCCGCCTCGAGCGCGTGCTGCAGGTCCGGCTCCCCGGCGGGCATCCCGTCGTTGCTGTGGTGATCGATCGATCCCGAACCCACGTCGTACAGGAACGGGACGCCGCTCTTGGCGGCCAGCGAGGCCAGCTCAGCGGTGCCCGGAGCAGCCGTGAAGCCCACGACCCGGTAGTTGCTGGGGTGCACCTTCAGGATGGCGCCCGTTCGGTCGTTCAAGGCGCCGCGGTAGTCGGCGAGCCTGGTCCGGTTCGTGGTGCCCACCTCCACGAGCTTGGCGCCCGAGACGGCCATGATGTCGGGGATCCTGAACTCGCCGCCGATCTCGACCAGCTCCCCGCGAGAGACCAGCACCTCCCTGCGGTGAGCGAGGGTGGCGAGCGACAGCAACAGGGCCGCCGCGCAGTTGTTCACCACGAGCGCGGCCTCGGCACCGGTGATGGCCCGCAGCATGGTCTCCGCCCGTGTCGAGCGTCTCCCACGGACACCGGTCTCGCGGTCGACCTCCAGATCGGTGTAGGAGCTGGCTGCGCGTGCGGCCGCCCGTGCGGCGGCCGCGGGCAGGGGTGCCCGGCCGAGGTTCGTGTGCAGCACGACGCCGGTGGCGTTGATCACCGGTGTGAGGCCGCTCACGACACGCGAAGCCCGGCCGGCCGCCGCGGCCAGCAGCTCGTCGGCGAGTCCCGGATCGACCCCGCGCTCCGCCGCGTCCCGGGCCTCGTCGAGAACCTCGCTGAGGGTCCGCTTCAGGAGCGGGCGCCCCAGTGACGCCGAGGCGCGTCGCCCGGGCGCGGACCGCAGCAGGCCGTCCACGGAGGGCACCTTGCGCCGGGCGTCCGTCATGGCTCGAAGCCTACCTTCGCGGTGTCGGCGCGGCGCGCCTTGCCCGGTGGAAGCCCGCTCCCGGCCTCGTCGGGCCGCGCGGCCCCCTTGGAGGGCCGGTAGGATGGGCGCGTGCAGGAGATGCAGGACCGGCCAGCGTTCCAGAGCTCCCAGGTCACCTCCATGATCCGAGGCGGCGGCCTCGACATCGAAATCATCCCGGCGGGGGACTTCGCCACCGAACCGATGATCCTCAACATCGGGCCACAGCATCCCTCGACGCACGGTGTGCTGCGCGTGGTCCTGGAGCTCGACGGCGAGGTCATCACCCGTGCGGAGCCCGTGATCGGCTACATGCACCGGGCGGCGGAGAAGCTGGCCGAGTACCGCGACGCCCGCCAGGTCTTGGTGCTGATGAACCGTCACGACTGGATCAGCGCGTTCAACAACGAGCTGGGCTGGACGATCGCGGTGGAGAAGCTCGCCGGCATCGAGGTGCCGGAGCGCGCCCAATGGATCCGCACCATGATGGCCGAGTGGAACCGCATCCTCAGCCACCTGATGTTCAGCGGCTCCTATCCGCTGGAGCTCGGCGCCATGACCCCGATCTTCTACGCGTTCCGCGAGCGGGAGATGATCCAGGACCTCATGGAGTCGTGCACCGGCGCGCGCATGCACCACTCGTACTGCCGAGTGGGCGGTCTGAAGGACGACCTGCCCGCCGGTTTCGTGAAGCGCTCGCGCGAGGTGCTGGTGCACACGCGGAAGTCCATCGCGGAGTACGAGCGCTTGATCATGGGCAACGAGATCATCTTCGCGCGCACCCGCGACATCGGCGTGCTGTCGGCGGAGACCGCGATCGCCTACGGCTGCTCCGGGCCCGTCTTGCAGGCGAGCGGTGTCGCCATGGATCCGCGGAAGGACGAGCCGTACGAGAAGTACGCCGAGGTCGAGTTCGAGGTGCCGGTGGGGAGCCGCGGCGACTCCTACGATCGGCTGTGGGTGCTGGTGGAGCGCATGAAGCAGTCGTGCAACATCATCGAGCAGTGCCTCGACAAGCTGCCGCCCGGCGAGTTCCGTGCCGCGAAGCTGCCCAAGAAGCTCTCGCTCGATGGTGAGGTGTACGTGCGCACCGAGAACCCGCTCGGACTGATGGGCTACTACGTGATCGGTGACGGGAAGAAGAACCCGTACCGATTGAAGATGCGCACGGCGTCGTTCTCCAACGTCAGCGTCATCCCGGCCATGCTGCCCGGCACGCTGGTGCCCGACCTGATCTCGATCCTCGGGTCGATCTTCTTCGTCGTCGGCGACGTCGACAAGTAGCGCCTGCGCTCGAGCGGGCCTGCTCGCTCAGCCGTCGCCCATGAACGCCGGTCGGGGAAGGCCCGGACTCGCCAGCAGGAACCACCGCAGCCGGCCGAGCTGGTCCGGGTTCACCAGGCCCGAGGCACGGCTGCGACCGGCCCACCGTTGCACGGCCTCCATGCCCTCGCCCCGGTTCAGGAGCGCGCCCTGCGTGGCGAGCTCCGCTCGCATCCAGTCCTCGAACCCGAGCGCGACCAGCGCCTGGAACTGGGTGGTGGTGGGGAAGGCGCGGAGACCGCGCTGCGCGGCCACCGCCGCGAGGGCGCCGAAGTCCACACCGGCGGTGATGTCGGTCGTGCCGGGCCGCGCGAGCACGTCGGCCACTACGCGATGCTCCCGGTAGCCGTGGACGGGACCTCCGCTGCCGTGGTCGCCTCCGTAATCCACGAACAGCGCGTAGCCGCGAGCGAGGGCCTGCGAGAGCTCGTCGATCAGCGCGAACGCGCCGGCGGGCACGATCCTGTCCGCATCGGGGTCATGGGCGTCCCCCTCGGCGGCGTCGCGGAGCGGGGCAGGCACCTCGACGAAGCGGTCCCCGTCGGTACCCACGAGGATCTCCGCACGCCCGCGGAGGAGCCGGAATGGGAGGTTGTCCAGGAGCTCGTGGCCGAGGACGATGTGCGGGTCCTCCGGGATCCGCGCGGCCACGTCGATGCCCTCGATGCGCCGCAGCTCCTCGATCGCAGCCTCGCTCCGTTCGATCACGGTGTATCGCAGCGGGAGGTCCACGAGGTGCCCGCGGAGCTGGCGTGCCAGCGTCCCGTCCCCGGCGCCCAGCTCCACCAGACGGAACGGATCCGGACGATCCAGGTGCGCCCACAGCTCCCGCAGCGCCCGCGCGAGCAGCTCGCCGAACACGGGGTGGACGTGGGGGCTGGTCACGAAGTCTCCCGACGGACCCACACGCTGCCGCTCGTAGAAGCCCTTCGGGCCGTACAGGGCCAGATCCATGAAGCGATCGAATCCGATCGGGCCCTCGGCGGCGATCGCGGCACGGATCGCCGCCGCCGGCTGCTCGGATGCGGAGCCGGGGTCGTCCATGGCGTGAGTATCCACGGCTGGGAGAATCCCCGGCGTGGACGACCTGATCCGCGAGGCGGCGTCGTTGATCGCGGTCCGTGAAGGTGCCGGGGGGCCCGAGGTGCTGGTGCTGGAGCGCTCCGGCGCCAGCCGCTTCCTGCCGGGGTACGTGGTCTTCCCGGGTGGCGCGGCCGACGCCGACGACGCCGAGCTGGCCGCGCGGTGGTTCGGAACGGCCGACGAGACCGCTCGGGCCTGCGCGGTGCGCGAGCTCGCCGAGGAGGCGGGCCTGGCGTTGACCGACGCGGGACTCGTGTGCGACGGAGCGCTGGACTCGGTCGACGCCGCGCCCCCGGCTCTCCATCAGCTGGGAGAGCTCGCGCGCTGGATCGCTCCTCGGAGCGTTCCCGTTCGGTTCGACGCGCGGTTCTTCGTGGTGGCGGCCGGCGACGGGCCCGACCCGACGCCGGACGGCACCGAGGCCGTTGCGGCATGGTGGGCCTCACCGCGACATCTCCTTCGGGAATGGGAGGCGGGTGTCCGCAAGCTCTACTGGCCCACCTGGTTCACGATGCAGGCGCTGGCACGCGCCGAGACCGTTGATGAGTTGCTCGCGCTGCGCATCCGCACCCGCGAGCCCGACGATGGCGAGCTCGGGCGCCTCCCGCGCTCGGTCTTCCGACAGGACTGATGGCGATGCTGCCGATCGTGCGGGTGTTGGCGCCGAACGCCGACGTCTACACGCTGGACGGCACCAACACGTGGGTGATCGGCCGGGACCCGTCGATCGTGATCGATCCGGGACCGGAGATCGACAGCCACCTCGACGAGGTGGCCGCCGCCGCCGGGCGCGTGGCGGCCGTGCTCGTCACGCACGATCATCCGGATCACGCGCCGGCGGCCGCTGCGTTCGGGGCGCGGGTGGGTGCGCCCGTGCACGCGTTCAGGCTCGACGGCACCGAGCGTCTCCACGACGGACAGGTACTACTGGCGGGAGGTGCTTCCCTCACCGCCGTGCACACACCCGGCCACACTAGCGACCACGTGGCGTTCTTCGAGCCGGCGGCGGGCGCCCTGTTCTCCGGCGACGCGGTGGTGGGGCGCGGCACGACGTTCATCGATCCCCCGGAGGGCGATCTCACGCAGTACCTCCGGTCGCTGGAGCGGATGCGGGGCCTGAAGGCTCGCACGATCTATCCGGGTCACGGACCGGTCGTGTTCGACGCGCCGGGCAAGCTCGAGGAGTACGTGCGTCATCGTGCCGAGCGGGAGCGCCAAGTCGTGGCCGCCCTGGCAGGCGGTCTGGTCACGATCGCCGCGATGGTCGAGGAGATCTACACCGGCTACCCGCCGGACGTGCGCCCCCTGGCGGCGCGCTCGGTGCTGGCGCACCTGCTGAAGCTGGAAGCCGAGGGCCGGGCGGCCCACACGGGCAGGGGCGACGACGCTCGGTGGTCCGCTCTGGAACCGAGGACGTGCGAACGGTGCGGCCGCCGGCCGGCGATCGGTCGTGCGAAGCTCTGCGGGCCGTGCAGCCTGGCCATGTTGCAGGACACGGCGGAGTGATCCATGCCCCCGTCTGGCTGGAGCTTGCGGCCGAGCGCGAGGCGATGGTGCCGCTGTTGCTGGAGGCCGACGAGTCTGAGCCCGTGCTCCGTGGCTGCCTGCACGACGGGGACCTGTATCGCGTGATGGCCGGCGGTGAGGCGGTCGGCGTCCTGCTGCTGATCCGCGAGGGATCCGACGCGCTCGAGATCAAGAACATCGCGCTGTCGCCGGCGCACCGCGGCCACGGACTGGGTCGGGCGGCGATCGAGGCCGTGGCCGCGCTGGCCCGCACCAGCGGCGCTGCTCGCCTGCTTGTCGGCACCGCCGACACCAGCACGGGCACGATCGCTTTCTACCGAGCGGTGGGGTTTTACGAGGCCGGCCGCCTGGAGGGATTCTTCGATGCGTATCCGGAGCCGGTCGTGGAGGGCGGGGTGGTGGCACACGACATGGTGCGGTTCGAGATGGAGCTGTAGCGATCGACAGCGGCGCGTCCGGATGGCAGCTCGCTCATGCATCCATAGACCGTAGCGCGGTGCGCACCAGATAGCGCCCTCGCGACAGCCGCTGGATCGCGCCGCACCGCAGGAGCTCTGCGACCGCGCGGTTGGCGCTCTCGCGTGTGGTGCCGGCGAAGGCGCCGAGGTCCTCCTGCGTGAGCGTGAGTCCGAGTGCGATGCCGCCCGGCGCGGGACGGCCGAACCGGTGCGCGATCTCCCGGAGCCGCCGCTCGATCTTCGTGCGGGTGTCCAGCCACGCCACGGCGGCGGCGAAGGCCAGCATCGCCCGGTCTCGTTCCGCGAGAGCAGCCACGAGCTCGTCCGATCCGGCGATCCGCACGGTGGACCGGCGCAACGCGTGCACCGTCCCTGCCGACGGCGCCCCGTCGACGCCGCCCACCAGATCACCCGGTCCGGGCAGGCGGGGGATCAGCACGCGTCCCTCCGGCGAGACCACCCGTTCGATCAGGACCCCCGTCTGCACGATCCACGCGCGTCTGCAGGCGTCGCCCTGCCGGATGAGCGCGGTGCCCGCCGGCAGCGCGGTGGTGAGGGGGAGTGGTTCGCGAGGCAGATGTCGCGCCACGGCCACTCCTGGAAAGACGGTGTGTCAGGACCCTAGCGAGTGGGTCCGACATGCAGACCAGTACATCCGCCGCCATCCGAGAGGGCCGACCGCAGCGGCGACCCGCTAGGCTCTTGGTATCGGCGGTCCGCAGCCACGCAGGATCGCGAGCAGAGGGAGGCACACGATGGCCAAGCGACCCGGCACCGAGGTGCTGGCGGGCGTGCCGCTGTTCCAGGGTCTGTCCTCCAGGCACCTGAAGAGGATCCGCGACCTGGCGGAGTCCGCGGACTACATGGCGGGCGCGTCGCTGGTGAAGCAGGGGGCCCCGGGAGAGGGGTTCTTCGTGATCCTCGAGGGTCTCGCCAAGGTGGTCGTCGGCAGGCGGACGATCAACCGGCTGCGGCCGGGTGACTACTTCGGCGAGATCTCGCTGCTGGACGGCGGGGCGCGCACCGCATCGGTCGTGTCGGAGACTCCGATGAAGGTGCTGCTGATCGACCGCGCGCGATTCCTGAAGCTGTTGCAGGCCGAGGGGGGGATCGCGGTCGCGCTGTTGGAGGGCCTGGCCAGGGCGATCCGACGCACCGACCGGTCGCTCGCGGGTTGATGCGCGTCGAGTTCTACCGGTCCGACGCACCCGACACCGTGGTGGGGATGGTGACCTGGACGGGGTCGTCCGTCCGTGTCGACACCGCGGACGACCTCCTTCGCGACCAGCTCGTGCGTGCGTTCCGGCCCACGCCCGTGGAGATGGACGACGTCTCCCGCCCACGACGGGGCGTGGCCGTGGTGCAGCCGGGATCCCTGGAATGGTTCCGCGCCGTCACGCAGGGGCGAGCGACGGCGGATACGGGGCTGGCGGCCCGCTTCGTTCCCGGCATCGTGGAGGGCGGCTACGATCCCGCCGCGCAGTACCGGTCGTTCCGAGACTCGATGGAACGCCTGTCCGATCATGCGGACTGAACAGCGGGGAGTGCGGCGTCCCTACGCCGGGTTCGCTGCCACCCAGGCCGCGCCGGCCTCGCAGAACGGCCGGAAGTCGCAGTAACGACACTGCGAGCCCGGGGTCGGCTGGAACTCGCCGCGGGCGATGGCCGCCAGCGACGCGCTCACGCGGCCCCGCACCTCGGCCGGGTCGCCCATGGGGTGGGAGACCACGTCACCGCTGGCCAGGTAGAAGTAGGTGAGCGTCACGTCCTGGGGGCGCCGTCCCCAGATCTCCACGCAGGCCAGCCCGTAGATGTCCAGCTGCAGCGATGCCAGGGGGTCGTCGGCCTGGGGCACGCGACCGGTCTTCCAATCCACGACCTCCCAGGGCCCCACGTCCCCGCCAAAGATGGCGTCGATGCGGCCGCCCACGACCGAGCCGTCGAGCGATAGCAGGAACGCGCGCTCCGTGTAGCGCGGGACGACGCCGGCGAAGCGACTCTCCAGGTACGCCTGCCGCAGCCGCTCGACCTTGCCCGGCTCGCCGGCGAGCT
>JBDUEF010000032.1:0-20835 GCA_040002535.1 Actinomycetota bacterium
ACAAGCGGCAGGGCTCCAACCACCACAAGCGGCAGGGCTCCAACCACCACAAGCGGCAGGGCTCCAACCACCACAAGCGTCGGGCGTCCGACCGCACGCGGCGGCAGTCCGACCACAAGCGTCCGCACTCCGATCACCCCGCCCGGCACTCGGGCCAATGGCGTACGCGTACGGCCGACACCACACCACCCGTGCTCTCCGTGGACAGGCCGGCGGATGGCGCGACGCTGTCGGGCGTCGCGAAACTGGCCGGCACAGCCTCGGACGAGACCCAACTGTGGAAGGTGCGGTATCGCGTCTACGGGAACGGGACGTACAGGCGCGCCGACGGAACCACGCAGTGGAGCGCGGCGATCGACACGACCACGCTGACGGATGGTGGGTACCTGATCGACGTGCGAGCGATGGACAGGGCGCACAACGGCACCACGGTCGAGGTTCCCGTCTTCGTCACCAACGCCCCCAGTCCCAGTCCGAGTCCCAGTCCGAGTCCCAGTCCGAGTCCCAGTCCGAGCCCCGCGCCCGATCCGCTCGACACGGTGTGGGGGATCTACTCGGACTCGCGGGGCACGCTGGGAACCCAGGACATGATCGCGTGGCTGGAGGGCCAGGTGGGTCGCACCTTCGGAGGACAGCGTCTCTACACGAACATGACCCTGACCTTGCCCATGAGCATCGACAAGTGGGTACAGACGCAGGGCAAGCTTGATTACCACAACGTCAACTCGTGGTACGTCGATGGCAGCGGGAACAAGATCTGCTACTCCTGGGCGGACATCGCCGCCGGGAGGTACGACGCGTGGTGGGTGCAGCAGGCGCTGAACCTGAAGGCCTGGGGTTATCCCGTGCTGTTCTCCTTCACCCACGAGCCGACGGTCGACTCCCCGACCCACCCGCAGTGCGGAACCCCCAGCGAGTATCGAGCTGCGTACGACCACGTGTGGCAGATCTTCCACGACCGGAACGTCACGAACGTGAGCTGGGTCTGGACGCTCACCTCGTCCACGTTCAACGGCGCGAACGGTGGCCCGACGGTCTGGGAGCCCCCCCACTACGACTACGTCGGCGTGGACGGCTACAACCACGCGACGAAGTGGCGCACACCGACGGAGATCTTCCAGACCTCTGAGGATTTCGCGAGGTCCCGCGGGAAGCCCTTGTTGGTGGGGGAGATCGGCACCGATGAGATGGTCGGCAACCCATACGGGAAGGCCGAGTGGCTCGCGCAGGCCGCCGCCCTGTTCACGTCCTATGGAAACGTGACCGCCATCATGTGGACCAATACAGGCAACGGGGGCGACTACTGGCTGGACAGCTCGCCAGAGGCCTTGGCAGCCTTCGCCGCCGCCGGCAAGGATGTCGCCTTCGGGTGAGCCTGGGGCTCACGGGAGCGTGTCCAGAGCGGCGGACGCTGCCCCCCTTCGAGCCCGTTCGCGGCGACGGCCATAGGCCATCCGGTCGTGGCCGTTCGCTCGTTGCCTCACGTTCGGGGGATGCGGTAGGGTGAATCTCCAGGTGCGCCGGAGCGTCCCGCGCGACCGTGCGACAGGAAGGTTCCCCCCAGCCATGCGATCCATACTGCGGTTCCCACTCGTCCTGCTCTTGGCGTCCTCCACTTTGGTGAGCACGGGCGACGCCCCGCCGGCTGCCGCCGCCACGAACCCCATCACGCACGTGGTCGTGATCGTCCTGGAGAACCGGACCTTCGACAACGTCCTCGGGTACATGTGCTACCTGCGATCGACGGGGGCCCGGAATGGCAACGCCTGCAACGGCGCCACATCCGGCACGCGGTCGGACGGGCAGACGGTGCCGCTGGTGGCCGAGCCGAACGTCCGTCCCGACATCAACCACTCGCACGAGTCGCAGGTGAAGGCCATGGACGGCGGCAAGATGGATCGCTTCGACCTGGTCCTCGGCTGCAACGCCACCACCTCGCCCTGCCTGTCCCAGTTCAAGCCGGACGGCACCGGCAAGGTGTTCGTCCCCAACACTTGGAACTACGCCACCAGGTACGCGATCGCCGACCATGTGTTCGAGCCGTTCACGGCCTCGAGCTGGGGCGCGCATCTGGAGCTGGCCGCCGGCACGATCCAGAAGTGGCACGGCAACAACCCGCGAACCGGTACCTCGGGAACCACCGGGAAGGGATGGGGCTGCAACAGCCTGAAGGATGCGCCGTGGGACGCCACGACGACCAGCATGGTCCAGTACCCGGCCTGCGTGCCCGACGACACGCCGAACGACGGGGACCTCTACCCGTACAAGACGCCGTCGGCCCCGTACACCCCCACGATCATGGACAGGCTCGCCGCGGTGTATCCCGACTCGGCCACCCAGCCTGCGTGGAAGATCTACGTACAGAGCCTGACCGCTGCATGGTCGATCTGCGCCACGTTCTACGAGTGCTGGGCGGCGGAGGCCGGCCATAAGACGCACGTGGTCAACCCCGACACCCTGCCGATCGATGCGAGCGGTGTGAACGGGGCCACGCTCCCTCCGTTCTCCTTCGTGATCCCCAAGAACTTCAACTCGATGCACCCAAGCTTCTCGGCCGCGGACGGAGATAACTGGATGGCCTCCATGGTGGACCCGATCCTCCAGGGGCCGCAGGCGAACTCCACCGCGATCTTCGTGGTGTGGGACGACTGCGCATGTATCTACGATCACGTGAACCCTCTGCAATACAACGTGAAGTGGGGTCCCCGGGTGCCGTTGCTGATCATCAGCCCGTACGCCAAGGCGGGCTACGTCTCGCACACCCCGACCACGTTCGCAGGCATCCTGGCCTACGCCGAGCACACCCTCGGCCTGCAGCCGCTCGGACCGCAGGATACCGCCGCGTACAACGACACCACGGGTGCAGCGTGGTTCCAGGACGCCTTCGACTACACCCAGACGCCGATCTCGCCGCCGGCCATGCAGCAGACGACCACGTCCAGCCTGGACCGCGATCTCATCACCACGCTCGCGCATCATCGGTGGAGCTGAGTGAGGGCGAGGGGATCGACCGTCACCCCCGTGCGGCGGACCTTCGCCTCACTGGTCGCGCTCGCGCTGACCTTCATCGCGGTCGTCGTTGGGCCGGACAGCGCGATCGCGGGGAACTGCGGCGTGTCGGGCGGGTACACGGTCTGCGTGACGCCGCCCGCCATGCCCCTGAACGGCGAACAGACCATCACGTTGAAGGTGTCCTCGCCGGTCAAGGTCGTCCTCACGTGGGTCCCCGACGGCGACCCCTCGATCTACCTCATGACCCAGGTGAAGCCGAACCCCGGGACGTCCCACGTCGAGGGGTACGACTACTCGTTCGTGTGGCCGACACAGAAGTACCTGGACGCCACAGGGGTCCTGCGGGTCCAGGTGCCGTCGACGGCATCAGCCCCGGTGGACACGCCCGTCACGCTCTCCAACGGCAACACAGCGGATTTTCAGCACACGCCGCCCGACTGGGCATCGTACCTACCGGCGCCCTGGACCGGCTCGTCCGATCCCGTGCTGGCCGCGGTGGGTGACGGAGCGGCGAACGAGGCGAAGCCGAACAGGCTGGCGGCCGCGATCGCGCAGACTTCGCCGGCGCTCCTCCTGTACCTGGGGGACGTCTATGAGTTCGGATCCTTCACCGAGGATCGGAACCATTACGGCCTGTCCGCGCTCGACGACGCCTCGGGTGCGACCCTGTGGGGGACGATGGCGACCATCACGCAGCCGACGATCGGGAACCACGAGATCGAGGGTTCGACGACGCACGTCGTCGACTGGACCGACTACTGGCATCAGCGTCCCCACTATCTAACGTTCGACTTCGGCGGGGTCCGCCTCTTCGACCTGGACTCCAACATCGCGATGGACGCAGACAGTCCTCAGTACCGGTTCGTCCAGGACAACCTGCCCGCGCCGGGCTCGTGCATCGTGGCCTTCTGGCACCGCCCGGTCCTCAGCAACAGCAGGGTCCGGTCCGACATCAGGCCCATGTGGAGGCTTCTGGAGAACAGCGGCGGCGATCTGGTGGTGAACGGTCACACCCACAACATGACCGCGTACGAGCCGTTGGACCAGTTCCTCGATGTGTCCGCCGAGGCCCACATGCCGGAGCTCATCTCGGGAGCGGGGGGCCATAGTGTCGGCCGTGCGTCGACCGACCCCAAGGATCGCATCGCCTTCACGCTGGGCAAGACGGCGGGCTACCTGCGCCTCACGTTGAACGGTGCCGCTTCGGGGGGCACGGCCACGAGCCTCAGCTGGTCCTACCGGGACATCCAGGGATCATTCATCGCCGGGTCCGCCGGCTCCGTGCAGTGCTGAGCCGCCCGTTCGGCGCCCTCGGTCTTCGATCTCAGTCGGCGTTGAACGTGATCCGGCCCCGCTTCTTCGCGACGAGCCATCCCGGGTTCCGCGCGTTCAGCCGCAGACTCAGCACCTTCCCGCGCACGTAGCCGGCGAGGCCGTCGCGGTGCCCGTGCCGCTCCTGCACCATCCGGCTCTCCCGGTCCATCTTCGCGCTGTCCAGCGAGAGCATCCCCGGGTGGAGACGGAACCTCCCCAGCACCTGCTGCAGGATCATGGGCTCCTGGATCTTCAGCGCCCGAGCGTACCAATCGTAGTCGCCGCAGTTGCGATACGCGACGTCGAACGGGCCGACGCGCTCCCACAGCGTCCTTCGGGCCCACACCGTCTGCTGGGGGATGCACGACCAGCCCAGCGCCAGATAGGAGCGGAGCGAGAGCCCGACCGGTTGCATCCTGCCCAGCACGCCTCCTTCACCGTCGACGTACTCTACGCGCCCACACAGCCAGCCCGAGTCGGGGTGTTGGTGGAACGCCTCCGAGATCAGACGGAACCCGCCGGGTGCGATCTCGTCGTCGCCGTTGATGTACCCGACGACGTCGCCCTCCACGAGATCCATCCCGCGATTCACCGCGTCGTACATGCCCTGGTCATCGGTCGCCACGACCGTCCGGGAAGGATATCCGCTCGCGATCTCCAGGGTGCCGTCGGTGGACCCGCCGTCCACGATCACGTGATCGATCACGATGTCGTCGCTCGCCTGCGACCAGATGGAACGAAGCGTCTGGTCCAGGTATCGCTCCGCGTTCAGCGTTGGCGTGACGACCCCGATCCGCGTCGCATGGCGGGTTCCGGCAGCGGTCGGGGGAGCCGCACGCGGTTCGTCCGAGCTATTCACGTCCTGTAACCTCCTGCCCATGCTCGATCGGCGACCCATCCTCGTGACCGGCGCGCATCGTTCGGGCACGGGCTGGGTGGGACGGATGATAGCGGCTGCGCCATCGCCGACCGTCGCTTACCTCTGGGAGCCCTTCAGCCGGTTCCACCGGCCCGGCATCTTGGCCGTCGACTTCCCGTATTGGTTCCCCTATGTCTGCAAAGAGAATCAGGGCCCGGTCGCGCCCGCGGTTGCCGACATGCTCGCGTTCCGATACCGACCGGTTGCCGAGCTTCGGTCGATCCGATCATCGAGGGATGTGGGGAGGTTCGCCCGCGACTGGTCCGACTTCGCGAGGTGGCGCCGTTCTGGCGCTCGCCCCCTGCTCAAGGACCCGATCGCCCTGCTCTCCGCCGAGTGGCTGGCCGACACCTTCGACTTGGACGTGACCGTCCTGATCCGTCACCCGGCGGCCTTCGTGAACAGCCTCACGCAGCGGGATCTTTCCCACCCATTCGATCATTTCCTGCGTCAACCCCTCCTGATGCGAGAGTCCCTGGCTCCTTTCGAAGAGGAGATCCGTGCCTTCAGCGAAGACCCGAGGCCGGTCTTCGACCAGGCCATCCTGCTCTGGAATATCTTGCATTCGGCGATCCAGCGGTACCGAGCTACCCGGCCTGACTGGCTCTTCCTGCGCCTGGAGGACGTCGCCCGCGACCCGATCGGGAGCTTCCGGGAGATCTACGCCCGCCTGGGCCTGCGGTTCGATGCCGCCACCGAGCAGACGATCTCCGCTCACAGCGATGCCTCCAACTCCGCCGAGGTCGAGGATCCGGCGGACGCCAGGCGCGACAGCCGCGCCAGCATCGAGACATGGAGGCGCCACCTGTCGCCCGAGCAGATCGATCGTGTTCGCACCGCCGTTGAACCGATCGCGAAGGAGTTCTACTCGGATGCCGACTGGTGAGGACGACGACCTGACCGACGAGTCGGAAACGGCGGTCGACCTCCTCGCGGCCACCAGCCCGCCTCGATCGCCGGCCGACGGCATCAGCTTCTCATCGCTGCGCCGCCGGCTGCTCCGGGGGTCGGCGTGGGTCTTCCTCGGCCGTGTCGTGACGATCGGACTGGGTCTGGTGATCAACGTCCTGCTCGCCAGGCTGCTCACACATGCGGAGCTGGGGGCGTACTTCACGACCTTCACCATGGTGATGATCGGAAGCACCATCGCCCAGCTCGGCCTCGACCGGGCGGTCGTGAGGATCGTGGCCGCCGCGATGGCGACCGGGCGCCCGGGCAAGGCCCGACGCGCGGTTCGGATGGTCTTCAGATACGGGCTCCTGGGAGCGGTCGGCGTCTCGTTGATCCTCGGGCTGGGCCTCGGCGGATGGTTGGCGCGACATGTGTTCCATTCGGCATTGGTCGAGGGGGTGATGCCGCTCGCGGCAGGATGGGTCGTCGTCGTCGCCCTGCAGTCGTTGACGGTGGAGACCTACCGCGGCCTCCAACGCTTCGCGGCAGCCACGATCTTCGACGCGATGATCGTGGACGTTCTGCTGTCGGCGGTCTTCGGCGTGCTCTTCATCTCGCACTCGGCGGTCAGCCTTCGCGGCGTGGTGGCCATCACCGCCGCGGTGATCGGGGTGGTCGCGGCGGTGGCGGCGATCCTCCTGTGGCGGCGAACGCGGACGCTCGACGGCGAGGGTGTGCTCGAACGCGGGGAGGCGCGCGCGATCGCGTGGCCGCTGCTGGTGACCAGCCTGTCCATCTACCTGCTCGGCACCGGGATCGACCTGCTGGTCCTGGGTGCGTTCCGACCGCAATCGCAGGTCGCCCTGTACGGCGCGGCGGCGCGGCTCACGCTGCTCGTCGCCACTCCCTTCACGATCCTCCAGGGGGTGACGCCGCCGATCGTGGCTGAGCTGCACGCGCAGGGGAAGAAGGAGAAGCTGCAGGCGGCGATGCGGGCGGTGGCCACGCTCGCAGGCATACCCACCCTGCTCATCCTCCTCGTCTTCCTCTTCTTCGGCCCGCAGGTGATGAGCCTGCTGTACTCGCCGTTCTTCCGCCAGGCGGCCCCGATCCTGGCGATCCTGTCTGTGGCGCGCCTCGTTGCCGTCTGGACGGGGTCCTGCGGCGTGGTGTTGATGATGACCGGGCACCAACGCGCCATGATGATCCTGACGGTCGCAACGGGCGTGATCTCTGTGGCCGCAGGGATCCTGGCGGCGCCGCGATTCGGGGGGATGGGGGTCGCGGTCGCCACCTCCACCGCGCAGGTGGCGCAGAACGTCGCGCAGCTCTTCCTGGCCCGGCGTCTGGTCGGGGTCTGGACGCAGATCCATCTGTCGCCACGCCCGTTCATCCGGTTCTTCCGCGGCCGCGAACCGATCAGATCCGAGGGCCCGTGAGTCGCCGTCCGCTGTTCCTGCTCTCGCTGCCTCGGTCCGGATCGACCTTGGTGCAACGGATCCTGGCCGGACACGAGGAGATCGCCACCGCACCCGAGCCGTGGATCCTGCTGCCGCAGATCTACGCGATGCGCGAGCAGGGGCTCTACGCCGAGTACGGTCAGGTTCCCGCGTCGCGAGCGATCCGTGAGTTCGCCGAGCGCCTGCCGGGGGGCCCGGACGATTACCGGACCGAACTCCGCAGCTTCGTCTCCGCCCTCTACGACAGAGCCTCCGACGGCGGGGGAGGGTACTTCTTGGATAAGACCCCTCGGTACCACCACATCGCCGACGACCTGTTCGATCTGTTCCCCGAGGGGAGATTCCTGTTCCTGTGGCGGAACCCGCTCGCGGTGGCCGCCTCCATCTCGGAGACGTGGGGACGGGGCCGGTGGAACGTCGAGAAGTACCGAACGGACCTTTTCGACGGCACGGCTCATCTGGTCTCCTCGTACCGGGCGCACGCCGACCGCTCGATCGCGCTTCGGTTCGAGGATCTCGTTACCCATCCCCTCGAGACATGGCCGAGTGTGTTCGCGCACCTGGATCTGTCGTTCGACCCGGAGCTCCTGCGATCCTTCGGGGAGGTTCGGCTGGACGCGCGGATGGGCGATCCGACGGGCTCGCGCGCGTACACGTCGCTCAGCGTCGAGCCGCTCGACAAGTGGAGACGGACGCTGGCCAACCCGATACGCAAGCGGTGGTGCCATGGGTACCTGCGGTGGATCGGCCAGGATCGGCTGCAGACCATGGGCTACGACCTCGCGGAACTGGAGGCCGAGCTCGACTCGCTCCCGTCGAGCCCGCGCGGGCTCGTCTCGGACGTGGCGACGGTCGCGTACGGACGGACGAGCCGGCTCCGTCGGCGTGCGTCGGCCGCGAGCCTCTGGGGCGACGGCCACTAGCGCTCAACTGACGCCGGGCCGAGCTGCCGTCGTTTCAGCGATCGAAGGGCCAGGCGGCCAACCCGTGCACCGCGTTGCGGACGTCCTTCGTGATGTTGATGGAATCGATGACCTGAGGCGGGTCGAATCGATACGCCGTGACGGTGGCCGGCGACGAGCCGCCGACGAACAGATCGTCGCTCAGGATCGTGAGCCCCCTGCCGAACGCCTGCCTGGCCTTGTCCTGGGGGAGGGACGCGTGCTCGAGCTCGGACGGTTCGTAGTGAACGATCGGGAACGTCGCAAGCTCTCGGCCCCGACGGCTCACGTGGACGATCCGGTCCGAGGGGGTGTGGTTCAACAGGACCCCACCGTGGAACGGTTGGGCGTTGTGCGATCCGTATGGCACGTGCGCGTGCCGGTGCAAGGCGCCCTCACGGATGGCCCACACCGTTCCGAGTCCGGTCCCGCAGACGTACACGGTCGCGTCCTGGACGCAGACGTTGTTGATATGCGCGGAGTCGCCGGGCTCGGGGCCGTCGTGCCCGTCCGGGTCGAACACCGAGAACGTCGGCCGCGGGCGCAGCCGGAGCCTCCTCCTCCCGCGCCAGAGCGGTCCGAACCGGAGCGTGTATCCCCGCACGAAGCGGCGGGTGGTCAGATCCAGCTCGAGGATGGAGTCGAAGCCCGTCGAGGTGGCGTAGAGGGTGTCGCCGGCGACGAAGATCTCGTGGCAGTGCTTGAGGTAGGGATTGCGAACGGATCCCTGGAGCGCGAGATGGCGGTCGTAAAAGAAGATCTCGTCGCTCGCCGCCAGGATCAGTGAGTCGCCGTGGAACGCGATCCCCCGAAGACCGCGGTCCCCGCCTCGGCCCTCCCAGTCGATCGTGGGGTCGTTCCAGTCGAGGATCTGCTCGGTGGATCCCGAGCTCAGATCCACGAGATAGACACCGCCGTGGCTCTCGCCTTCGTACGCCGACCGTACGACCGAGCTGAGTACGACCCTGGGCAGCTTTGCAGGGGTCGCGGACGTCATGACCGGGCAGTATAGGGGTCCCCGGACGCGCCCCAGCCGCCTATAGCGCGTGTGTCTCGGTGTGGACCCTTCGTCGGTTGCCGGTGGGCGCAGCGACCCCGATACTTGCGAGATGGCCCGTACCCTCCCCGCTGCCCGCTCCGACACGACATCCCGGGCCGGGACGATCATCTTCCTGCACATCGGCAAGACGGCCGGTTCCACGCTGCGGAAGGTCCTGCACCGAAACGTTCCTCGCGCTCAGACCCTCCTGGTACAGACCCCGCAGCGGCGCGACACCCTCCGGCCGCGTCGGGAGGGGACGGTGGAGGCGTTCGCGCGGATGCCCGAGGACGTACGCGCGCGCGCGAAGCTCGTTGAGGGGCACGTGATCTTCGGCATCCATCGGTTCGTGCCGGGGCCGTCGACATACATCACCGTGCTGCGGGACCCGATCGCGCTGGCCGTCTCCCAGTACCGCTACGTCGTGCGGACGCCGGGTCACCGGTTGCACGACATGGTGACCTCCGGATCCATGGGCCTCGAGGACTACGTCCGCAGCGGCATCTCGCTCGAGGTGGACAACAGCCAGACGAGGGCGATATCGGGAGACGTGTCCGCGCCCTTCGGGGGATGTTCCGAGGCGATGCTCGACGCGGCGAAGCGGCACATCGAGGAGCACTTCGCGGTGGTGGGACTGACCGAACGGTTCGACGAGTCCCTCGTCCTGATGGGGCGGATGTTCGGATGGAAGCGATTGTCCTATGTCCCCGTGAAGGTGGCGCCCGCGTCGGCCGAACCCATCCCCGACCACGTTCGCCGCCTCCTCGAAGAGCAGAACCGATTCGACCTGGCTCTGCACCGATACGCGGGCGAGCGGTTCCAGCGCGCCGTCGAGGACCTGCCTTCGTTCGAGGCAGACCTCCGCCGCTTCCGACGGCGGAACGCGGTGTATCGGCGCCTCGGGGGGATGGTTCACACCGTGCCGCAACGGCTGCACACGGCCATCAAGCGAGGGCGAGCCGTCGCGTCGACGGGGACGTGATCGACCCCTTGCAGCGACTCGGGAGCTCCATCGCTCGCCACCGGTGGACCATGCGGCGTTTCGGTGTAGCCCCGTCGATGCTCCCCCGGCGGATCGCCAACCCGGGTGCCTCGCGGGTGCTGTGCGTGAGTTTGCCGAAGGCGGGCACGCACCTCCTTGAACGAGCCATCTGCCTGCACCCCAAGCTTTATCGCAAGATCATGCCGACCGTGTCCTCGGCCAATATCGCCCGGTGGGGAGGGTTCGAGGGGCTTCTCGGGAGGCTCCGCCCCGGACAGGTCGTCGTCTCCCATCTCCATTTCCGAGCGGAGTACGCGGACGCGCTCGCACGCCGGGGTGTGCGCTCGCTCTTCCTCGTGCGCGACCCCAGGGCCGTCGTGGTCTCGCAGAGCCATTACGTCGTCCAACGCTCCGATCATCGGCTGCACGAGGCCTTCGTCGGTCTGAGCGAGCCCGAGCGCCTGCGGCTCGCGATCGTCGGCGACCCTCGCATCGACATGCCTTCGATAGCCGACCGACTCGCATCGTTCTGCGGCTGGCTGGACAGCGACGCGCTCACCGTCCGATTCGAGGATCTCGTCGGTCCGGCGGGGGGCGGCGACGCGACGACCCAGGAGGAGACGGTCTCGGCGATCTACCGGCACCTGGGGCTGCGCGCCGACGACGCCCTGGTTCGATCGGTGTGCGCCCGGCTATTCTCCACGAACAGTCCGACCTTCCGCACGGGCTCGATCGACGGGTGGAGGAGGGCCTTCGATCCCACCCTGGAGGCGCTCTTCGCGGAGACCGTCGGGGACGGTGCCGTCCCCTACGGCTATGACCTCCTGAAAGAGGGCTGACGTGCGGGTCGAGGGGACCGGCGTCGTGCGACCGACCGCGCCTCAGACCCGCGGCCTCGCCGCGCGCGTGCGGATCAGCGACGGCTATTGGCTGATGCGTATCCTCACGCTGGTGCTCCTCGCCGTCACGCTCGATGTCACGAACTATCTCGATACCGGCTCGGCAGCAAGATATCTGATATTGGTTCTGCCGATCGGCGGCACCATGCTGCTTCGTCTCCGGACACCGAGCACGCTGATCCGCAGGCCCACGGCGGCCGATCGCGTTCTCCTCCTTCTCATAACCGTTGGGTTGCTGGGAAGCGTGTACGGACGGCTGGAGCTCGGCACCGGAAGCACGGCGCTTCCCGTCTTCGTTCCGATGCTCATCGCCTTCCTGTACCTGTTCACGTTGCAGGACCCCACCGAGGGCCAGGTCCGCAAGATCCTGTTCGCGATCGCTGCGATCGGACTGCTCTACGTGGCCCTCAACGCGCTCGCCAACTCGGGCTTTGCGCCGCTGTTGCGAGAATCTCGATCGTTCCGGAACTCGAAGGTGCTGTACGTCGCATTGGGCTTCGTGGCGATCCTGATGGCGAAGCAGCGATCCCGCCTCTTGGTGTTCGTCTGCGTGGCCGTGTACGTGTTCCTGTCGTATCCGTCCGCGACCTCGGCCATGGTCTCTCTGACGACGCTCATCACCATGTTCGTCACGCGGCGAGGAGGGTCGAGCAGGCGGGTGTGGATCGTGGCGATCGTGGCGGCCATCGCGCTCGTGATCGCGCTGTTCAACTTCAACAGATCCATTCAGGTGGCGGACGATTACTTCCTCACCGTCGGCAAGCAGAACAACACGAACACCAGGCTCGCCCTGTGGACCGCCGGGATCCGCAAGTTCGAGAGCTCGCCGTTCGTCGGCGACGTCTTCAGCGGAGAGACCACCGTGCTGGTGGCGCGCCAGGCAGGAGGAGGCGCGCCGTTCAAGAACCCCTACAACAACGACTACATCCTGTTCGCTGCGAGCGGTGGTGTCGTCGGTCTGGGGCTGCTGGTGCTGTGGATCGTCCTGGCGGAGCGGAGCGCGCTGCGGAGGTACCGGGGCTTCGTGCGGGCGGCGCAGCCGTACCACGCAGCGCTGATGCGGGCTCTGCTCGTCGGGTTCAATGCCTGGCTGACGGCGGCGGCGTTCAACCCACTCTTCCAGGGTCTGGCAAGGTCGGTGACCCTCGCCGCGCTCTACGGGCTGATGATGGCGCTCGGTGAGCCCGGACCGGTCGCCGGTTCGGCGCCAGTCGTGCCCGCCCGCTCTCCACCGCCGAGATACCCATAGCGTCGCAGCAGGGGCCGGCCCGCCAATGTCGCCATGCGTTGCTGTCGGCGTGAGAGTCCCGTGCGCCATCCGTCGTCCACCCGCAGACGGAGCGGACCCGAGGTCATCCGGACCCGGTTCCCTGCCACGATGTGATCGGCCGGGAGGTCGAGCTCGTCGCCGGCGATGAAGGACAGGTCATCTGCGGCGACGTCGAGGCCGGCGAACCGCGCGATGGCCGCGATCTGCTCCTTGGGGCGCCGGACCACGTCCTCGTAGCGAACCAGCAGCACGGGGACCCCGAGGCGCTTCAACAGGTGGAGGGAGAGGTTCACCCAGGTCCATCGCATGCCCGTCTTGGCCGGGTGGCGGGTCACCCGGTACCGGCCCTCAGCCCCCTGCTTGGCCACGGTTCGCGTGTTGGAATAGGCGACGCCGCGGACGTCTCGGACCAGATGCACCACCCGCAGCCGGATCCCGGGGACGTTTCGCAGCATGTACACGTGATACGGGACCTTCATCGAGTCCAGCACGACGCGCGCGCCCGACGTGTCGCGGATCCCCCGGTACAGGCGGCCGAGGTTGTCGGTGAACGCGCGCTGGTTCACCCGATACTCGGGCCAGAACCGCCCCAGCAGCAGGAATGGGAGCACCTGCACTTTGCTGCTGATGTCACGGAGTCGCGGGACGGGCTCCGGCGGCAGCCCGCGGAGGCGACGCTTCAACCGCACGCCCTCGCGCGCGCGCGCGACCGCGTAGCCGTCCACCCGGTCCCAGCCGTCGAACGCCGAACCGCCGACAGCGGCCCAGAAGGGACACTCGCGGAAGGGCACCCCGCAACTGCAGGCGCGGTTTTCGATCAGACCCGTGTCCCAGAGTCGACCGATCTCCCCGATCGCGACGACGCCGGGGACGGCTCCGAGCATGCGGGAGAGCAGGGTCGCGCCGTTCTGGCCGGTTCCGCCGATGCACACGACATCGACCACGTCGTCGATCGCGGCGGCTGGAGGTCGATGCGCGGGGTTCATGATCAAGTATGTCTCATCGGACCGCGAGCGCCGTCGTGTACGCATCCTCGAGGTCCCGGAGCGCGCGCTCCGGACTGTGGCGCTGCGTCCACCTGGCCCGAGCGGCGGCACCCAGCCGCGTGCTGACCTCGTCGTCGAGCAGGCGCCGCGCGGCCTCGGCCCACGCAGGCGCGTCGTCGACAGGAGCCAGGTAGCCCGTCCGGCCCTCCTCGACGGTCTCCGGCAGGGCCCCGATGTCGCTCGCCACCACGGGCACGCCGGCCGCGTACGCCTCGACGATCGAGCGTGGGGCGGCCTCGTACCATCGAGACGGGATCAGCAGGGCTCTGGCGCCGAGCAGGACCGGGAGCACCTCGTCGGGGCGGAGCTGACCGCGGAACTCCACGGAGGGCGGCGCGGAGGCCCGAAGCTCGGTGCCCAGCGGTCCGTCGCCGACGACCACGAGGCGTCCCGGAGGGTCGGCTTGGCCCCAGGCCCGGATCAACGTGTCGATCCCCTTCTCCGCCGACAGGCGGCCAAGGGAGAGGAAGTAGTCGCCGGGACCCTCGCGCCTGGGCGCCTCCCAGGAGAAGTTCGCCTTGACCCCGATCTGGTCGGGGTCGATGCCGCCTTCGATGTGCTTGCGACGCACGAAATCGGAGACCGCCAGGTACCGTGTCACCCCCTCGAAGGTGCCGATCCCACGGTGGAGCGACAGGGAGGTGGCAAGGACCCCGCTGCCCAGCGTGGACCCCCGGAAGCATCGATGCACGACACCCGGCCACGGGAGACCGCCGAGACAGTCCTCGCATACCTTCCCGTCGCGGAGGAACGTGGCAGGCAGGCACAGCAGACGGAAGTTATGCAGCGTCATCACCACCGCCGGCCCGCCGTCCCTCCCCACACGCAGGACCGCCGGTGAGAGCGTGGGGAACAGGTTGTGGACGTGCACGATCTGGATCTCGCGATCGCGCACGATCCGTGCCACCTCGGCCCTCGCCGAGCTCGACCAGACCGCCCGGCCTGCCAGGCGTGCGCGGTCCATCGCCCCGCCGGCCTCGGGCGAGGGGAACCACGACACCACGTCGTGTCCGGACTCGCGCAGTAGGCGCTCCTCGTCCAGGGCCACCCGGTTCTCTCCCGAGGCGTCGCCCGAGAGGTACCGCGAATGCAGGATCAGGACGCGCACGCTGCGACCTAGGTGACGGTGGCCGAAGGAACGAGGGACCGATAGACCATGAAGGCTCTGTCGCGCAGTCGCGCGAGGCGGTCGGCCTGGAACTGCGACCGCAACGCATCCTTGCGCTCGTCGCGCTCGGTCGAGGGGCGCGGCACGGTGGTCTCGCTCACCGCCCCGTAGCGGATGCGGTTCCGATCTTCGATCAGCGCGAACACCCGAGCCACCTCGTCGGGTGTGTGGTCGAACTCGGCGAACGCCGTGCCGTACCGCTCGTTCACCCGGGCGATCACGGCCCCCACGTCGGTCGTCACCTCACTGAAGTCGGCGACCACGACGCGGTCGCGGAGGGGAAGGATGCGCTCGTAGAACCGCACCCACGCCGTGAGCGCCTGCGACGCCGAGATCCCGGGCTCCCGCACCATGTGGGAGAGCACCGATCCGCGTGGCTCGCGGATGAGCACGATCGTCGGCACTCCCAGCCGAACGGCCTCGACGATCTGCGCCGCGGCGTGGAGGTGATGCGCGGTCTTCACCTGTCGAGGTTGCGCCACCTCGAACGCGATGACGGAGAAGGTGTTGCCCGACCTCTGGAACCCCTCGATCACCAGCTCCGTGTCGGCCTCCACCACCCGATCGGGCACGTCCCGATATCTCCGGCGCGCGAACGCCAGGTACAAGGCCGGCGAGGTCGAGGCGAACGAACGCACGGAGTACACCGCCTGCCGCAGGGGGCGGAACCAGATGTCCTTGCGGTTCACGACGGCCGCCGCCGCTCACGCAGGGTGCGGATCTGGTCGGTGACGACCCCGGCGATGAATCGGATGTTCCCGATCAGGTATCGCTTCCAGAGCCGGCCGGGCTCCGACAGCAGTCGATGGAGCCACTCGAGGCCCAGGCGCCGCATCCACGCCGGCGCCCGCCGCTTGGTCCCCGACAGGAAGTCGAAGGCCGCACCGACACAGAACACCAGTGGGGCCGCCTCCGCGTCGCGCATCCTCGCGCCCATCACGTCCTGTTTGGGGGCGCCGAGTCCGATCCACACGGCGTCGGCCCCGGCTTCCCGGATCTTCGCGAGCGTGACCCCCAGCTCCTCATCCGAGACCGGACGGAAGGGCGGGGCCTCCATGCCCACGATGCGGATCCCCGGCTGCGTGCGCTCCAGACCCGCGCGCAGACCCTCGAGGGCCTCGGGTGTGCCACCGTAGAGGAAGTGACCCAGGCCGCGCTCGCGCCCCCAATCGGCGATCAGCTCCATACCCTCGGATCCGGGCAGTCGGTCGGCAGGGTAGCCCTGCGCCCGGGCCGCCCATGCGACCGGAGCCCCGTCGGCGAGGTTGAGGTCGCCGCGATTCAACAGGTCGCGGTACGCCACATCGGTTCGCGCCTCCGTGGTCGGATGCGCCGCGCAGAAGTGCACCGTGTGACTTCGTCCGCACGCGAGGAACGAGGCAACGGCATCCAGGAACCCCCTGGGACCGAGGGGATCGATCCTGACTCCATTCACGTGCGGCCCGTCCGCACGACGGATGCACGTGTGCTCCTTCTGCCCCACATGCCCTCCGCTGAGCGTTGCTATGGCGTCGTGACCGGCGCCGCTCTCCCGCGCCCGGTCAGCATGAAATCGAGGATGGACTCCACGTCCTCGGGCTTCTTGTTCGCCACGTACCAGTCGTAGGTCTTCCCGAGGCCCTCGTCGAAGAGCGTCTGCGGCTCCCAATCCAGCAGCTCCTTGGCCAGGGAGTTGTCCGCGACGCGATTCATGGGCCCGGTGGGCTTGTCGGGCTGAAGCTCGATCTTCGGCTCGTAGCCCGCCATCTCGCAGATGCTGCGGACCGCGTCGATCACGCGCACCCGCTCCATCGTCCCCAGGTTCACCGCCGTCCCGTCCTCGATCTTCTCGGCCGAGAGGATCGTTCCCTCCGCGATGTCGTCGACGTAGGTCCAGTTGCGGATCTGCTCGCCGTTGCCCCACACCTCGAACGGGTCGTGGCGGAGGAAGGCGCGGGCGATCATGGCGATGACCGCGTGGTTCTCCACTCCTCGGGGGCCGTAGACCGTGAAGTACCTGCAGGACGCCGTCTTCAGTCCGCGCTCCTCGTGGAGGGCCTTGAGGGTCAGCTCCCCAGCGAGCTTGGCCATGCCGTAGAGGCCGTCCGGGTCGTACGGGGGACCGGCCATGGGCTCGGTCAGGTACAGGGTCTCGTTCACGTTGCCCTGGAGGTGGAGGGGATAGATGCACCCCGACGAGGCGAACGTGACGCGCTCGACCTCGGCCTCGAGCGCGTGGGCGAGCAACGTCGCATCCAAGCCGAAGTTGGTCGAGCAGTCGTACTGGTGGAGATCCACGTAGCCCCGCCCGCCGTGGTCGGCCGCCAGGTGGAAGACGGTGTCGATCCCCTGGAGCGCCTTCGCGGCGACGGCCGGATCCCGAAGGTCACCCTCGATCAGATCCACGTTGCCGGCGTCCAGCTGCTCCTGGATGTTGCTCCGCATGCCACTGGAGAAGTCGTCGACCACGCGGACGCTCGCGGCGCCGCGCTCGATCAACTTGTCCACGATGGTGGAGCCGATGAACGAGGCACCACCGGTGACGAGCACGGATTGCGAGTTCCATCGAAGACCCACGGGTCAACCCTCCTTCAGCTATCCCCCGCTCCTGGAAAGCACGGCGACGAGCGGAGTGGGTCGGCCATGCGGCCGCGGATCACCCGGATCGGGGAGGGTGCCGGGGGTGTCGTCCCCCTCCCGTGCGCAGCGCCCGAGGGCGCCCCGTCGTGGAAACAGTATCCCGATTCCCCCGGTGAGGGACAACCTCCACTATCGCCCTAAGCCTTCCGTCGCTCGCGGCCGAGCTGAGCTGCGTTCCGCGGGCAGCGGTCTGATAGATAGTGCGGAGCGCGGTGATCGCCGGGTGGGACGAGGAGGCGGAGAGGATGGCGGAGATGGCATGCGCGGGCCCCTCCGGCCGACGCCGACGGCCATGAGCGAGACCGGCCGGACCGTGGCTTCTGAGGATCAGGCAGGCGGCCCGTCCGATCGCACCGCCGTCGACAGGTTCCATCATCGTTCCCTCGCAGGTATCGTCGGACTGCTCGGGGCTCACTCTGGCTGTGGCCGCTGAGGTCAAGCCTGGGATCGATGAGCTGGGCACCTGGTAGGTGGTCAAGGACTCGTTCGATGTCGCCCACCTCGTTCTACAGCTTCGAGGGAGAGATCGTTCCTCTGCCGTACACGGAGACGCCGGCTGCCAAGGGATACCTCGCGCAGCTCACCCGGGATCGGCTCACGGATCTCGATCGGTTCTTGATCGTGACGAACTACCGCGAGGTTCCCTTCCGGGTCTGGCTCACGGGACGGCTCGGCGATGACGGCTGGGACCTCAAGGGTCCTGAGAACCTTCGGCGCCATCGAGGTGACCGAGTTCACGAAGACCGCAGGCACGCCGTTCTCGGCGTGACGACGTCCCTCACTTCCCCACCCGAACGCTCGCGTCGGTCCGCGGCGGAGGTGGAGAGGTCATCCGTCGAGTCACGCACGGGCGGGGGGACGAGGAGGGGTTGCTCGCCGGTGATCCTGCCGCCGCGCGAGAAACGCGAAAAAGATGACCTTGGGTCGTTGCGGATCTGCGTTCGTCAGGATTTGCTGTGGCGCGGGGAGGGAGCGTCGCGCTGTTCGCGTGTCCTCCCTGAAGCCGGGAGCGCACGGGGGATGTCGCCGTGCGGGTGCGGAGGGAAAGGAGGAGGATGACCGCCGACGGGCGTCCCCGGGTGCTGTGCATCGCCGGCACTGGGCAGAGCGGGTCCACCCTCACCGCTCGCCTTCTGGGCGAGGTGCCGGGGTACCGTGCCGTCGGTGAGGTCGGTCGCATCTGGGACAAGGGTGTCGACGAGGACATGGACTGCAGCTGCGGGCAGTCCTTCAGCTCCTGTGCCTTCTGGGGCGAGGTCGGCACGCGGGCGTTCGGCGGATGGCAGGCCGTGGACGGCGCCGCCACGGCACGGCTGCGCGAGGAGCTCCAGACCGCGGGCATCCACCTCCGCCATCCCATGGTCCTTCCCTTGCTGCAACGGGCGAACCTGTGGCCCGCGTACCACGAGAAGGTCCGGCGGTACGCGGCGCTGATGCTTCCGGTGTACCGGGCGCTGCACGAGATGTCCGACGGTGCCGTGCTGGTGGATTCCATGAAGATCCCGGCACACCTGTACCTGATGACCCACCACATGCCCGAGCTCGACGTACGGATGGTGCACCAGGTCCGTGACAGCCGTGGGTACGCCTACTCGAACACGAAGTGGATCCAGAAGCAGGGGGGCGACCATCGCGGTGCGTTCCGCGGACGGCGTCCTCCGTGGAAATCCGCGGTGAAGTGGATGTGGGTCAACGAGGCCCTCGATCACCTGCAGCGGATCGGCGTGCCCGCAGCGGTCGTTCGCTACGAAGACGTGGTGCACGATCCGGTGCCGCAGCTCCAGGAGGTGGCCGGGCTCTTCGGCGAAGCCCTGACGGCCGACGACGTCGGTTTCTTCCAACCAGACGGCATCGACTTCTCGCCTGGGCACATCTCCTCGGGCAGCCGGTGGCGGATGAGCTCGGGTCGGATCCCGCTCCGCGAGGACGTCGCCTGGGCGGCCAAGCTGCAGGATCGTGACCGGCGCGTGGTGACGGCGATCACTCGGCCCCTTCTCCGCCGGTACGGCTACCGCGTGGACGGCCCGTTGCACGAGCCCGCCCCCCCGCCGGGCGGGGCACAGCGGGATGAAGCCGCTGATCGACTACGTTCCGGACAATGAGAAGTGCATGGTCTCCTAAAGACGACTTCTCGTTGCCGAAGGCGACGAGGTTGCGATCCTGCCGTGAGCGGCGGCTGAGCTACGCGGTTCGCCGAGCCTCGGGCTCGTTCGGCTGCCAACGGAGTGTCGAGGATCCCAGCAGCGCGAACTGGAACGCGTCGTCCGGAGCCCCGTGCACCATGGGGTTGCGGTTCTCGACCTGGCGAAGTACGAGCACGTTACCGTCCATCGCGACGTCGTGGACGACACCCCCTGGGTAGCCGGAGGAACTCAGGTTCAAGCGCGCCCCGGCGAAGACATATGTCCCGTGGTCCAGGTGCGTGTCCTCGCGATTCGTCAGCAGGAACCGGCCGTCCGTAAGGCGAAGATGCGTCCTGATCGGGCCGCATTCTTCGAGGTCTTCCATGACCGGCTCGACGAACGAGCCGAACCCATTGCTTCGAAGCTCCCTCGCGAGAGCGGTCCGGTTCCACGTCGTCTCCATCACCCAGGTGCCTCGAAGGCCCGACAGTTGATCGCTAGCACGGCGGCGGGCGCGGAGCAATCGAACGCGCATCGCCGCTTCTGTCGACCCGAACCGCTCTGCCACCTCGCCGAGCGGACGGTCGGCCAGGTATCGCAGCACGAGCGCCTCGCGGTCTGCCCGTGGGATCGACGCAAGGGCCGTAGCGACCAGGGTCGTTGTCGTGTCCTCACCCGGCGGGCGAGCGAGCACGGCGTGGAGCTGCTCGAGTCGTGGACGGTCGATGTTCCGCGTTCGCCGGCGCACCGCTGCCCGAATCGCGACCCGCCGGACCCACGCCTCCGGGACGTCGTAGCGTGAGATGAAGTCCCAGCGGCGGAACAGCTCCAGCAGGGCGTCCTGCGCTACATCCTCTGCATCATCGCCGACGATCGGCCACAGGGCGCGCACGAGCCAGGCGCGTTGCCGCGCATAGAATGTTTCGAATCCGCCCCGGTCATCTGGCATGGCCCACATCGGAAGTCTAGAACTCGCAGTTCTTCCAGGTCAACCAGTCGACAGGTGCTGTAACGAAGACCCTCGCTCGCGTCTGTAGATAGGGTGAACCGTTCAGAGAGGGGGAATCTCATGCGCACCCAGCGCACGCGCCGGCGCTTTGGCGTCCTACTCGCATCTGTGGCGGTGATGGCCGTCGTGTCGGCCGTCCCGGC
>JBDUEF010000033.1:0-20371 GCA_040002535.1 Actinomycetota bacterium
CAGGCACGGCGTCCCCCTCAAGGGGGATGCCGTTGGTGCCGAGACTACGCACAGGGGACCACGACGGAGAGGCCGGCATGCTCAGGGCGATGTTGAGGGCACGGATGCGCGCTCGCCTGCGCTCGGATGAGCGCGGCTTCACCATCATCGAGACCATGGTTGCCGTCACCGTGATCTTCGGATCGCTCACCGCGCTGGCCTACACCGCCACGGCCGGCTTCGGCTACCAGGACGCAGCCCGGCAGCGGCAGACCGCCAACGGGCTGGCCAACCAGTTGATGGAGCGCGTGCGCGGATTGACCACCAGCCAGATCACCATGGGGCTGCTCAGCACCGATCTCACCGATCCGCTGATCGTCAGCGGAGCGTTTCGCCCGGTCTCCGGCTGCACGGCGGGCTCGCCGGCCGGCTGCACGGAGCCCATCGTCTCGAGTCCCGCGCAGGCCTCCTTCCCGTTGAACAAGCACCTGTGGTGCTCGTCCACGAGCCAGACGACCACGATCAACAACGTGCCGTACAGCTGCGGGACTTACGTGACGCGCGACACCTCGGTGACGAACGCGCCGTACCGCATCACGATCATCGTGACCTGGACGGGAGGCGCCAGAGGCCCGAACAAGATCGTGCGTCTGCAGAGCCTGTTCACGTCGCCCCCCGGGTGTACCAGCTCCACCAGCCACCCCTTCCCGGGTCCCTGTCAGGGCTTCTTCTCCGTGCAGGCGACCGAGCCCTCCGTGGATATCAGCATCGCGACCACTACCGGGGCGATGGCGCCGGCGGGATTGACCTTCACGACGGCGGATCTGCTGAGCCCGGGCGTCACGGCCTCGGACCAGACGGAGCAGTCGAGCACCGTCTCGGCCACGCTGCGGACCGCCGGCGGTTCTATGACCGGTGCGGCCGTCCCCTCTGCCGGCAACGTCACGGTGAACGCCGCCGCCGACGACAGCCCCGACACCTCCATCACCACCGACTCGGCCAGGCAGCGCTGCGGCACCGAGTTCATCTGCACGGTGGCGAGCTCGCCGAGCACGACCTCGGGTGCCAACAGCATCGCGATGTCGGTGCCGACCACCACGGGGGAGGCCGACAGCACCACGACGTCGGGGGGCACCGGGGTCACCAGCATCTGCCCGATCGCTGCAGGCGACTCAGACAACCTGCCGTGCGGCGCCGCGACCGGCTCGGCGGGCGATCTCACCGCCAGCCTCACCTTGGGCAACACGAACCCGCCCATCGGTGGGCCGTTCCTCCTCGCCAAGATGGCGAACCCGAGCAGCGGCACCGTCTACACGGATCGCCAGTTCACGACGGCGTACGGATGCACGGCGCCCAGTCCCACGGTCGGATGCATCGCTGGGAACGCGACCCGGTCGCTCGGAACAGTGATGATCGGCGACCTGCCGGCCGTCGGAACCTGGCCGAACCGACCGGCTGCCTGGGCGGGCTTCCTGACCCTGACCGGCTACTCGGACGCCGCCGCGGCCTCCGTCGGATCGGGAGCCGCCGCCTCGGTGCCGACCATCGCCGGCACCCTGAAATGCTGGAATCAGCCCACCGTCGGTCAGGCGGGTGCCTACGTGACGTACCCCGACCTGAAGAGCTCGGCCCTGGACACCATCGGTCCGTCGAACTGCACGTACAGGGACGACAATGGGGCCAACCCTGCCACCAAGGTGACGATCACCATCACCCTGTTGAGCGCCACAGCCGGTTCCGTCAGCCCAACGGTCGCGACGTCAGGTGTTCTGACGAGCGCGTTGTCCCAGGCGGTAGGGCCCACCGCCACCGTGCAGTACCAGGTGGACGCGCAGGGCACCAGCAACGACGTCGACCTGACGATCACCATGACCCTGGGCACCGCGAAGGTTCTGGGCACCTACGTCGCGGCACCTTCGGGACCATGAGCGGGCCCAGGCGGTTCACGACGGCGGCCACGGTGCGAGACGAGCGCGGGATGACCCTGGTCGAGCTCCTGGTGGCCATGGCGATCCTCTCGATCGTGATGCTGGTCTTCACCAAGACGCTCGCCTCCGTGCAGATGGCGGCCGTGCGCCAGGAGAATCTCAGCCGGACGAACGACGAGCTGCGTCTGGTGGTGGAGGAGATGGATCGCCAGATCAGATCCGGGCAGGTGCTCTTCGATCCCGCCCTGGAAAGTGCGGCCACCTGCAGCGGATGCCAGGCCGGCTATACCTTGCGTGTGTACACGCAGTCGAACGGCAACGCCGTCTCGGCCGGGGGCCTGGGGTACGCGACATGCGTGCTGTGGAAGGTGCTCTCCACCAGCCCATACACACTGCAGACGCTTCGCTGGCAGTCCCTCTCTCCCAACACAACGGTGACAGCGTGGCGCACGGTTGCCACGGGTGTGGTGAACTCCCAGATCGCTGGGGCAGCCGCCCCGTTCACCCTTGAGTCGGGCAGCCGAACGCTTGATGTGAGCTTCGCCGTCAACCGTGACTACGCGAACCGGCCCACCCAGACCGCGTACGTGCAGGCCTCGATGACCGGACGCAACACCGCGGCAGGCACGCCGGTGACGGTGTGCGGGACCGTGCCCACGGGGATATGAGGAGGTCGGCTATGTTCGCTCGCATCCGCCAGGAGGAGGAGGGCCTCGCGATGGTCGTGGCCCTGATGGTCACGTTCGTCGTGCTGCTCCTCAGCATCGTGGTGCTGGCGCAGGCGACCCACAACATCCAGGCGGCAGGCTACGACCGCAAACGGCTGACTTCGGTCGGTGCGGCCGAGGCGGGGATCGACTACATGTACAACTACTTCCAGAAGACCCCGGCGTCGAGCCTGGCGGTGGATCCGGTGGCGTCGGTGGTCACCTTGGGCACATCCCCGAACACGGTGACCTACGACACGGCCTTGACCTACTACGGCGACTCGTCCGGTACGGTGCTCTGTGGGGTGGCCGCGGCGGGCTCCACGTGCCAGTCCTCGGCAACGGTGTTTTCGAACTACAACCATCCCTCCTCCGTCAAGGTTCGGTCGGTCGGGACATCCAGCGACGGCACCAAACGCTTGATGGAGAGTTTCATCGCGCTCCGCCCGGTGATCGGAACTCCCCAGGGGGCCATCGTCACGAATGGGAACACGGCCTTCTCCAACAACTTCACGGTGAGCGGTGTCGACGCGGACGTGTACGTGCTGTCGGGGGACTTCACGGCTCCCTCCGGTCTGGAGAGCATCAATGGGAGCATCTACGTGCCGGCCGGCTTCGCCAACATCGGCACCAACGTCACGGTGGCCGGTGAGGTCTTCGCTCGCGACACGGTGACGCTGAACCACCCGAACCTCGTGGTGGGCGGCGACGTGAAGTCCAGCACGAAGGGCGTGACGAAGACGGCCGGGACCGTGCGGGGCCTGATCCACTACTGCTCCTCGGGCGGCAGCGCGCCGTCGGGATCCGTGAACGACTGCCTGAGCCCGGTGCCGGGCGCCGGCGTCACGTTCCCGCATCTCACGTACGACACCACCACCTGGACGAGCACGCAGGGCGACGGGAGCCGTTGGTACCAGATCATCCCGACCCCGGTCAGCGGGAAGGATCAGTGCCAGGTCGCGCGCGATGCCATCGAGGCGGGCGTGACCCCCCCGTCCGGGTACACGGGTGTCGTGTACTACATCACCGACACGAGCTGCGTGTTCACCAACAACCCGAGCGCGGGTACCATCAGTTTGAACGGCGACCTCGCGATCGTCGCGACCGGCGGTATCCACCTGAAGTACAGCCCCCTGTTCACAGGGGTCGGTGGCACCAGGAAGCTCGTGCTGATGGCTCCCTGGCCCTCGACCGGGTCGCCCACATGTCCTGCGAGCGGCACCGTCGACGTGCCGAACACCGTGGCGGTCGACAACAAGGTGGAGTTCGACAGTGCCACGACCAGCGTGCTGGTGTATGCCGCGTGCGGTGCCAACATGCTGAACAACAACTCGGCGTTTAACGGCCAGGTCATCGCGCAGAACACCGTGATCGGGAACCTGTTCAACATGAACTACCAGGAGATCTCCGTCCCGGGGCGTACCATCTCCGGTTTCAAGGAGGACATCGCCTACCTCCGCGAGGTCGTGTGCCAGACCCCGTCGAACGCCATGTGCTGAGACGCACGTCTCGCAGCTCCCTCGCCTGCCCTTCTGCCCGGGGTAGGGTCCGGCGATGAGCGCCGAGGCCCTCGACGTGCTGATCCGGATCGTGGTCGCGCTACCGTTCGGCATGGCGGTGGGCAGCTTCCTCACCGTCGTGATCCATCGGATGCCGGCGGGTGGCTCGCTGGTGCATCCGCGATCGAGCTGCCCCTCCTGCGGCACGGAGATCGCCAACCGCGACAACGTGCCGGTCCTGTCGTGGCTGTTCCTGCGCGGTCGGTGCCGGACGTGCGGCGCCCCGATCTCCGCCGTGTACCCGCTCACCGAGCTGGCGACGGGGGCGCTGTTCGTGGCCACCGCCCTGGCCTTCGACGATCCCTGGATCGTGGTGGCGCTCTGCGCCTTCCTCGCGCTGATGCCGGCGGTGGCGGCCATCGACATCGCCCACCACATCATCCCGAACAGGCTGATGTACCCGGCGCTGCTCGCGTTCCCGCCGCTGCTGTTGGTGGCGCGGCTGGCGGGGGCGCCGGTGGATCTGGTCGGCGCCGCCATCGGCTTCGTCGCTTACGGGGGTGGCCTGCTGCTGGTGGCGCTGATCTCCCGGGGGATGGGCATGGGCGATGTGAAGCTGGCGGGCGTGATCGGCGTGGTTCTGGGCGCCCTGGGCCTGCGCTACGTGGGGGTGGCGGCGGGCGCGGCGATCGTGCTGGGCGGCGTGGGTGGACTGGCGGCGCTGCTGCTGGGGCGCTCGCGGAAGGACGCGATCCCGTTCGGGCCCTTCATGGCGGCCGGGGCGACGCTGGCGGTCTTCCTGGGGGACCGGCTCGCCGCGACGTACCTCGGCCTGTACCGGTGAGAAAGCCGCCCGGGAAGAAACCCGAGCGAGGTGTTTGACTCGCCCTGTTGCCTATTGTTACGTGTGCTTGTTCCCGTGACATGCAGGGCTCCAGGCGTGGATCCGACGCTCACCCTTCGCTGATGTGCCACCTGTGGCAGGTGTGGCAGATGAGGAAGGTGGGCACCGGGTGGCGCAACCGCAGAGATCGTTCGTGGGAGGAAGCCTCCTGACCGTGGCCGAGGTGGCCGCGGTTATGCGCGTCTCCAACATGACGGTCTACCGCCTGATCAGGGGCGGCGATCTGCCGGCGATCCGGGTGGGCAGGAACTACCGCATCCGCGAGGCCGAGGCACAGCGGTATCTGATGGATCGCTCTGTTCCTGTGCGGGAGGACTGACGGGTGGCGAAGGCACGGATCGGGCTCGACATCGGCTCCACGGCCGTGCGCGCGGCGGAGGTGTCCGTCGGCGGCCAGCCTGCCGTGCTGCGAGCCGCCCAGGTGAAGGTGGCGGCGGGCGCGGTGGAGAACGGGGAGGTCCGCGACCCCGGCGCGGTGGCCGACGCGCTGCGCGAGCTCTGGGCCGTTGGGAAGTTCAAGTCGCGCCAGGTCGTGATTGGCGTGGGCAATCAGCGGGTGGTGGTGCGGGAGATCGGCCTTCCGTGGCTGCCGGAGAAGGAGCTGCGAGCCTCGCTGGGGTTCCAGGTGCAGGAGTTCATCCCCATGTCCGTCGACGACGTCGTGCTGGACTTCGACGCGCTGGGCGAGTTCGAGCAGGAGGGCCGGCGCATGATCCGGATCCTGCTGGTGGCGGCGCAGCGTGCCATGGTCGACGCCATCATGGCGGCGGCCGACGGCGCCAAGCTCGACGCGGTGGGGTTGGATCTGGTGCCGTTCGCCCTGGTGCGGGCGGTGGGCGCCTCCGACGCCGGGATGGACCTGGACGGGTCCGGCGACGAGGCGGTGGTCGATATCGGGGGCCACGTGACGAACATCTGCGTGCACGCTCGGGGAGTCACGCGATTCGTCCGGATCCTGCCCTCCGGCGGGAACGACGTGACCCTGGCGATCGCGCGCAGCCTGGGGATCGAGGACGACATCGCCGAACGGCTCAAGAAGGGCGAGGCCGTGCAGGGAGGTCCGGCGCCCGAGGCGGTTCGCTCCGCAGCGCTCTCCCGCGCCGGGAGCTTCGTGGACGAGATCCGATCCTCGCTCGAGTTCTACACGGCGCAGACGCAGGGCTCACGCATCGTTCGCGTCCTGGTCACCGGAGGCGGCTCGAAGCTCGACGGGCTCATGGACCTGCTGCGCGGGCGGATCCCCGTGCCGGTTGAGAAGGGGCAGGTCTTCAGCCGGGCCACGCCGAAGCTCGATCTGGACGAGCGCGCCCTGAACGAGGCCGAGCCCGTCCTGGCCGTGGCGATCGGCCTCGCGATCCCGGGGAGGGACGCGTGACCCAGGTCAACCTCCTTCCTCCCGAGATCAGGCAGCGGACGCAGACCCGCAGGCTCACCGTGATGGTGGTCGCCGCCGGCCTGGTGCTCCTGGTCCTCATGGGGTTCCTCTACGTGCTGCAATCGGCGAGCCTGTCCCGCGTCAACGATGAGGTGGCGGCGCAGGAATCCGCCAACGCCCAGCTCCAGGCGCAGATCGCCGGGTTGCAGGAGTTCGCGGCGCTGCAGACCGAGGCGCAGACCAAGAAGGCGCTGCTGTCGACGGCCTTCGCGAACGAGGTGTCCTTCTCGGGGGTCCTGCTGGACCTGTCCCGGGTGATCCCCTCCGACGCCTACCTGACGACCTTCGCCGCCCAGGTGACGCCGCCGGCGACCACCGCGGTGGCGCCGGCCGCCGTCCCCGTCACCACCGCGCCCACCACGCCCCTCATCGGCACGATCACGGCCGCCGGCCAGGGATCCGGCGCGGACGCGCTGGCCTCATGGATCACGCGCCTCGAGTCGGTGAAGGGATGGGTGAATCCCTGGTTCACCACGATCGCCGAGACCACGCCGGACTCCGACCGCTTCACCTTCAACAGCGGCGCCGATCTGACCAGCGACGTCCTCACCGACCGCGCCCGAGAGGCCGCGACGGTGACGACACCGACCACGGGGGTCACGACACCATGAGGGGCAGACGGACCACCGTGATCGCCGGCGTCGCGGTGGCCGTGCTGGTGCTCCTCGCCTTCCTGTTCCTGGTCAGCCCCAAGCGGGCCGAGGTCTCCCAGGCGCAGACGGCCCTGGAGGAGGCTCAGGCGCAGAACGGGACGCTGCGATCCCAGCTCGGGAGCCTGAAGCAGGCCGAGGTCGAGGCGCCCGCCAACCGCAAGCTGATCCGGCGTGTGGAGCAGCAGCTGCCGCCCACGGCCGACCCCCAGGGCTTCATCCTGCTGCTGAAGAACGCGGCCGACAACGCGGGCGTCGACCTGACCCAGCAGACGATCGGGGCGCCCGTGGCAGGCGCGAACGGCGTCACCACGATCCCGATCACCGTCTCGCTGACGGGCACCTACTTCTCCCTGGACGAGTACCTGTTCCAGCTCGAGACCCTGCCCCGGGCGGCGAAGGTGAGCGCCATCAGCATGGCGCCGGCCGGGACCGAGGGGGCCACGACCAGCGCGGGCAGGCTGACCATGCAGGTGACGATGGAGCTGTACACGACCGACATCAGCGCCGGGCCCGGCTCCGATCCCGGACCGACCGTGGGCACCGTGCCCGCGCCGACAGGATGACGACATGAATCTCTCCGACCGCGACAGACGGATCCTGAAGATCGCCGGACCGGTCCTGGCCGGCATCCTCGGCCTGTTCCTGGTGTTCAACCTGGTCTCCGGGGGCGGGGAGCAGGTCGCGGAGACACCCGTTCTGCCCACCGGCGCCACCCCGCTGCCCTCGCCGACCACCAGCCCCCGGCCCAGCGCATCACCCATCGTGGTCTTCGCCGGCAGGGATCCGTTCTCGATCCCACCGGTCTTCCCGCCGCCGAGTGCGACGGCCACGTCCTCGACCTCATCGACCTCCACCTCCACGTCCACCTCGACATCGACATCGACGGTGAGCCCGACCGCGACGCCGACGACACCCTCGGGAGGCAGCAGCGAGGACTTCAACGGCAGGACCGTGGTGGTGCTGGACCTGTTCCTGCGTGAGGGTGCGGACATGGCGCAGGTCACCGTGGACTCCACCCTGTACACGGTGGCTGAAGGGGAACGGTTCGCCAGGACCTTCCAGCTCGTCGCCGTGTCCGGCGACTGTGCGGACTTCCTGTACGTCGAGGAGCCCTTCACCCTCTGTACGACCTCCCCGAAGTGATGCGCTGACGGGAGCCAGACGCCGGCGATCCGCCCTCGGGGGGAGCGGTCGCCGGTCCGCAGGGGCGGTTCCGTTGATCGGAGCCGCCCCTGCCTCTTCCCCCCGGCGACGCACCTGCCGGTCCCTATGATGTGGGCCGATGCTGCGCATGCTCACCGCCGGGGAATCGCATGGGAAGGCGCTGGTCGCTGTCCTCGAAGGGATGCCTGCCGGCGTCCCGGTGACGCCGGATGAGCTGGCCGCCGAGCTGGCGCGCCGCCGGCACGGACACGGCCGCGGCGGGCGACAGCGCCTCGAGACGGATCGCTTCGAGATCCTCGCGGGCGTTCGTCACGGTCGGACCCTCGGCTCCCCGGTCGCGATCACGATCCCCAACACCGAGTTCGAGGGGAAGTACCGCGACCTGATGGGCGTGGAGGGCCAGGTCGCCGAGGGCGAGAAGCTCACCCGGCCACGCCCGGGCCACGCCGACTTCGTGGGTGCGCAGAAGTACGGCTTCGACGACGTTCGCAACGTGCTGGAGCGTGCGAGCGCTCGGGAGACGGCCGCGCGCGTCGCGATCGGGTGCGTGGTGAAAGCATTGCTTGCAGAGCTGGGCATCTCGGTGGTGTCCCACGTCGTGCAGATCGGCCGCGTGAAGGTGCCCGCTCGCGGCGCCCCGCCGACCCCTGACGATCTTCCGACCGTGGACGCGTCCCCCGTCCGGTGTCTGGACCCGGAGACCTCGAAGCGGATGGTGGCCGAGATCGATACCGTGCGGAAGGCCCGCGACACGGTGGGCGGGGTGTTCGAGGTGCTCGCGTACGGCTGCCCGCCGGGGTTGGGCTCGCACGTTCACTACGACCGGAAGCTCGACGCCCGGTTGGCGCTCGCGCTGATGAGCATCCAGTCGGTGAAGGGTGTCGAGGTGGGCGATGGCTTCGCCACCGCCGGCCGCCCCGGATCCAGAGCGCACGATGAGATCGTGCTGCGCGGTGGCGCGATCGGGCGACGGACCCAGCGGGCCGGCGGGATCGAGGGCGGCATGAGCACCGGTGATCCGATCCGTATCCGCGCGGCCATGAAGCCCTTCTCCAGCATCCCGCAACCACTCGCCACGGTGGATCTGGCCACACGCGCGGAGGCGGTGGCCATCAAACAACGGACCGACGCCTGTGCGGTCCCGGCCGGCGGGGTCGTGGGCGAAGCCGCGGCGGCGCTCGTCCTGGCCGACGCGGTGTTGGAGAAGTTCGGTGGCGATTCGCTGCAGGAGACACAGGACAACCTGGCTCGGTACGTGGAGGGACTGCCGTGATCATCTACCTCGTGGGGATGCCGGGCGCCGGCAAGTCCGTGGTGGGCAGGGAGCTGGCCGGACGCCTCGGGGTCCCCTTCATCGACCTGGACGCCCAGATCGAGGCGCAGACCGGCCGTCAGGTCGGGGAGATCTTCCAGGAGGAGGGCGAATCGGCCTTCCGGGCCCTGGAGGCGGAGGCGCTGGTCAGGGCCGGCACGCAGGACCCCTCGGTGGTGGCGTGTGGCGGCGGGGTGGTGCTGGAGCCGGCGAACCGGATCACGCTTCGTGCGACGGGCGTGGCCGTCTACCTCGAGGTCCCGATGCAGCAGCTCCAGGCCCGCGTCCGCCCGGCCAGCGACCGGCCCCTGATCCGACGCGAGGGTGACATCCAGCGCCTCCTACAGGAGCGTGAGCCCCTCTACCGGGAGTTCGCCGCACACGTCGTGGACGGCAGCGGCACACCCGGCGAGGTGGCGGCCGCCATCGAGGAGGAGCTCCGTTGGTCCGCGTGACCGTCCCCATCCCCGCGCGACCCTACGAGGTGACGATCGGCTCCGGTGTGATCGCGGCGGCCGCCGAGCACCTGCCCGACCTTCCCGGAGCCACCCAGGCCTTCGTGGTCGCCGACCGGGTGGTGGCCGACGCCTGGTTGGGCCCCCTCACCGAGGCGCTGGCCCGGCGAGGTGTGGTGGTGGTGCCGCTCACGGTGCCGGCGGGGGAGGACGCCAAGACCCTGCAGGTCCATCAGACCCTCCTGCACCAGCTGGCCATGCGGTCCGCTCACCGCTCCGACTTCGTGGTGGCCCTGGGTGGGGGATCGACGGGTGACCTGGCGGGCTTCCTCGCCGGCACCTACATGCGTGGCCTGCCCTTCGTCCAGGTGCCCACGACGCTGACCGCGCAGGTCGACGCGTCGGTCGGCGGCAAGACGGCCGTGAACCTGCCCGAGGGCAAGAACCTCGTGGGCGTCTTCCACCAGCCGGTGGCGGTGCTGGCCGACGTCGGAACCCTGACCACGCTGCCCGACCGCGACTTCCGTTCGGGTCTGGCCGAGGTGGCGAAGTACGGCCTCACGTTGGATCTCGCGCTCCTGGCCGATCTCGAGGGCGATCTGGGCCCGGTGCTGGCCCGCGAGCCGGCAACGATGGAGGATCTCGTCGCGCGCTGCGTGCGGATCAAAGCGGCCGAGGTTGCGGGCGACGAGCGCGATACCGGCCGCCGGCTGATCCTGAATTACGGTCATACCCTCGGTCACGCGCTCGAGGGGCTGGAGGGCTTCGGTGGCCGGACGCACGGCGAGGCGATCGCCGTCGGCATGGTGTTCGCGGCCCGCCTGGCCGAGCGCCTGGACCGGGCGGCGCCGGGGCTGAGCGGGCGTACGGTGCGCCTGCTGTCCTCCCTCGGTCTGCAGACGTCCGGTCCGCTGCCCGCCCCGGCGGCCATCACGGCGGCGTTCGCGCTCGACAAGAAGTATCGGGACGGCGTTCGCTTCGTGCTGCTGGAGGCCGTGGGACGACCCGTCATCGTGGACGATGTGCCGGAGTCCACGATCGTCGAGGTCCTGGAGGAGATGGGAGCGGCGGCATGAAGATCCTGTACCTGTTCGGGCCGAACCTCGGGGCGCTCGGCCGCCGCGACCCCGAGATCTACGGGTCGCAGACCCTGGATCAGATCATGAAGGCCGTCGTGGAGCGGGCCGTGACCCTCGGCCACGAGGTCGGCTGGCACCAGACCGACCAGGAAGGCGAACTGATCGGACGCCTGCTGAGCGCGGCGAGCGAGGGGACGGGCGCTGTCGTCATCAACCCCGGCGCACTCTCGCACTACTCCTACGCCCTGCGTGACGCCGTCGAGGCCTGCGGGCTCCCCGTCGTGGAGGTGCACATGTCCAACATCCATGCCCGCGAGGAGTTCCGCCGCCGCTCCGTCGTGGCTGAGGTCTGCCGGGCCTCGATCATCGGCCTCGGAGCCGGTGGCTATCATCTGGCGCTGGAGGCGATGCCGTGGATCACCACATGAGGACGGACGGGCTCACCGAACGCCTCGGCACGCTGGGGGTCGACGCGATCGTCGTCACCCGCCTGCCGAACGTGCGGTACCTGACGGGGTTCACCGGATCCAACGCTCAGGCTCTCGTCTGGGGCGATGGCGGGGTGTTCTTCACCGACGGCCGCTACACCGAGCAGTCGCGACGTGAGGTGCCGAACATGGAGCGAGTCACCTACGCGTCGCAGGACTTCCCGCAGGTGCTGCGCGATGCCTGCGTCGCGCAGGGCGTCTCGGCCCTGGGGTTCGAGGACGCGGATCTGTCCGTGCAGACCTTCCGCACCCTGCAGCAGGCACTGGAGGACACGGAGCTGGTGGCGGTCGGCGACGCGGTGGAGCGGATCCGATGGGTCAAGGACGAGGAGGAGATCGGCCTGATCCAGGCGGCCCAGGATGCAACCGACCGCGCCTTCGAGGACATCCTGGAGAAGCTCGCCGTCGGCATGTCCGAGCGGCAGGTGGCGCAGGAGCTGGAGCACGGGATGCGCCGGGCCGGGGCGGACGGCCTGTCGTTCGAGACGATCGTGGCCTTCGGCGAGAACGCCGCGGAGCCCCACCACGAGCCCAACCACCGGGCCCTGGAGGAGGGCGACATCGTGAAGATGGACTTCGGCGCCCTGTGGAGCGGCTATCACGCAGACATGACACGCACCGTGGCCTTCGGGGAGATCGCTCCCGAGCTGCGGAAGATCCATGCGGTGGTGCAGGAGGCCCAGCAGCTCGGCATCGATGCCGTCCGGGCCGGGGTGAGCGGCGGGGACATCGACGCCGCGTCACGGCGGGTGATCGAGGATGCCGGCTACGGGGAGCGGTTCTCCCACGGCCTCGGCCACGGTGTGGGTCTGGAGATCCACGAGGGACCGGGGCTGCGGCGCGGCGGCACCGATGAGCTGCCGGCGGGCAGCGTGGTGACGGTCGAGCCGGGCGTGTACGTACCCGGCCTGGGCGGCGTCCGGATCGAGGACATGGTGGTGGTGACGCTGGATGGCTGCCGCGTCATGCCGTCGTCGTCCAGGGATCTGATCGAGCTGTGAGGAGCTGTGAGGAGCTGAACCCCACGTGAGCGTGAGCACCAACGAATTCAAGAACGGTATGACCCTCGAACTGGACGGCACGCTGTTCCAGATCGTGGAGTTCCAGCACGTGAAGCCGGGCAAGGGCGGCGCGTTCGTGCGCAGCAAGCTGAGGAACATGAAGACCGGGGCGGTGCTGGAACGCACGTTCAACGCGGGCGTGAAGGTGGGTCTGGCCGTCGTCGAACGCAAGGACATGCAGTACCTGTTCGCCGAGGGTGGCGACTACGTCTTCATGGATCTCCAGACCTACGAGCAGCTGCATGTGCCGGCCGCGATCGTGGGGGATGCGGGGAGCTACCTCGTCGAGGGGGGATCGGCGCAGGTGTCCACGCACGACGGGGTCCCCATCGGCGTGGAGCTCGCGGCGTCCATGGTGCTGACGGTGGCGAAGACCGATCCCGGCGTGAAGGGCGACACTCGCACGGGCGCCATGAAGCCCGCCACGCTCGAGACCGGGGTCGTCGTGCAGGTGCCCCTGTTCGTGGAGGAGGGCGAGAGGATCAAGGTCGACACCCGCTCGGGCGCCTACGTCGAGCGCGTGAAGTAGGAAGGGTGGGATCCCGCCGCGAGGCCCGCCGAACGGCGATCGACATCCTGTATCAGGCCGACATCACCGGCGTCGACCCGCTCGATGTGCTGCGCGGCTGGGCGGCGGCCGGGCGGGACGTGCCCTCCTTCGCCACCGAGCTCGTGGAAGGGACGGGAGCGGCCCTCGTGGAGGTCGACCTCCTGCTGGAGGCGCACGCCAACGATTGGTCGGTCGAGCGGATGGCGGCGCTCGATCGCACGATCCTTCGCGTGGCGATCTACGAGCTGCTGCACAGGCCCGATGTGCCGCACGCCGCGGCCATCAGCGAGGCCGTGGAGGCGGCGGACGCGTTGAGCGCCGACGAGTCCCGTCGGTTCATCAATGGGATCTTGGGGAAGATCGCGCGGGAGCTGGAGAAGGGGCCAGAGGAGGGCTAGGAGCGGCGGCCGACGTCACTCCACCGGGGGCGCAGGGGGGGGCGGTGGGATCATCTCGGGCGGTCGCGGGGCCGGCTCAGGGGCGCGGGGGGCCGGCTCCGGCCGGGCCGGCTCGGCGTCGACGGCACCCTCCTTGAGGCCCTTCTTGAACTCGTTGGACGAGCGGCCCAGGTTCCTCGCGATCTCCGGCAGCTTGGTGGCGCCGAAGAGCACCACGATCGCGATCACTCCAGCGATTGCCCAGTCAGGCATCGAACGACCACCTTTCGTCTCCGTGGGATCGGGACCAAGTGTACGCCCGGGTCCGCGCCCCGGCGAGGGTGGGCACCGTTGCGATCGCCCACCGAACGGGTATCCTCACGCGACAGACGCTCTTCCCCTTTAAGTCCGGTCCCGCGAGGCCGGGAAGGGAGCCGATGATGAGGTTGTGCCCGAGCCCCCTGAGGCCTGCCCGGCCGGGGGCTCCCGCGTGAGCGGCAAGCTCCTGGACGCGGCCGACGTTCGCAGGGCCCTCACGCGCATCGCCCACGAGATCTTGGAGCGCGACCGGGGCGCCCTCGACCTGGCCCTAGTGGGGATCGCGAACCGCGGTGACGATCTGGCCCGCCGTCTCGCCGACGAGATCGGGCGCATCGAGGGGAACCAGGTGCCCGTCGGTGTCCTGGACATCACGTTCTATCGCGATGACATCGGCATGCACGCCGAGGCGCCCGAGGTGCACGAGACCCGGATCGCGTTCGACGTGACCGGGAAGACGGTGGTGCTGGTCGACGACGTGCTGTTCACGGGTCGCACGATCCGCGCGGCGATGGACGCGCTGATGGACCTGGGACGGCCTCGCAAGATCCAGCTGGCGGTGCTGGTCGACCGCGGCCACCGCGAGCTGCCGATCCGTGCCGACTTCGTGGGCAAGAACGTGCCGACCAGCCGCGCCGACGACGTGCGTGTGCTGGTGGCCGAGCTCGACGGGGAGGATGCGGTCGTGGTGGAGGAGTCGCGATGAACAAGCACCTGTTATCGATGCACGACGTGAGCGCCGACGATGTGGTTCGCATCCTGGACACGGCCGAGAGCTTCCGAGAGGTCGGCACGCGGGTGATCAAGAAGGTTCCGGCGCTGCGCGGGCGCACGGTGGTGAACTTCTTCCTGGAGAACTCCACCCGGACACGGATCAGCTTCGAGCTCGCCGCCAAGCGGCTGTCGGCCGACGTGATCAACTTCAGCGCGGGCGGCTCCAGCGTCTCCAAGGGCGAGAGCCTCAAAGACACCGCCCTTACCCTGCAGGCGATGGGCGCCGACGCCGTGGTGATCCGGCACTCGTCCAGCGGCTCACCGCTCCAACTGACGAAGTGGATCAAGGGCAGCGTCCTGAACGCAGGCGACGGCACACACGAGCACCCTACGCAGGCGCTCCTGGACCTGTACACGATGCGGGAGAAGCTGGGGCGCCTGGAGGGTCTGCGTGTGGCCATCGTCGGCGACGTCCTGCACTCCCGCGTGGCCAGATCGCTGTCGTTCGGGCTGGTGAAGATGGGCGCCGACGTCACCCTGATCGGACCCCCCACCCTGATCCCGCCGGACGCCCCGGCGTGGGGGGTGCAGGTGAGCTACGACATCGACGGCACGTTGCCGAAGCTCGACGTCTGCTACGTCCTGCGCGTGCAGAAGGAGCGCCAGCGGCTGGAGTACTTCCCGAGCGTGCGCGAGTACGCCCGATTGTTCGGTCTCACCCGCGATCGGGTGGACATGCTGCCGGAGGGCGCGCTGATCATGCATCCGGGCCCCATGAACCGGGGGATCGAGATCGACTCCGACGTCGCGGATCTGCCGCAGTCGGTGATCGAGGAGCAGGTGACGAACGGGATCGCCGTGCGGATGTCGCTGCTGTACCTGTTGCTGGGAGCGAGCGGGGAGGAGAGCGCCGATGACTGACCCCTTGATCCTGGTGGGTGGGCGCCTCGTCGATCCCGTATCCGGCACCGACGAGCTGCGCGACGTGGCCCTGACAGACGGACGGATCGCGGTCGAGGCGGCGACGGGTGCCGAACGACTCGACTGCTCCGGCCTCATCGTGACCGCGGGCCTCGTCGACCTCCACACCCACCTGCGGGAACCGGGGTTCGAGCACAAGGAGACCATCCTGACGGGCACCCGGGCGGCGGCGGTGGGCGGCTACACGGCGGTCTCGGCCATGGCCAACACCGACCCCGTCGCCGACCACGCCGGGATCATCGGCGAGGTCCGCCAGAAGGCGGCGGCGGCCGGGCTCGCAGACGTCTATCCGGTGGGCGCCATCACGAAGGGCTTGGCCGGAGAGTCCCTCGCGGAGATCGGCGAGATGGTGGCCGCCGGCGTCCGCGTCTTCAGCGACGACGGGATCTGCGTGCCGACGGCGCGCATGTTGCGCAATGCCCTGACCTATGCGCGCGCCTTCCCGCACGAGGTGGTGATCGCCGACCACTGTGAGGAGGCCTCGCTGGTCGAGGGCGGCCAGATGCACGAGGGCGGCCATTCTTACGCCATGGGGCTGGCCGGACGGCCGGCGGAGGCCGAGGAGATCGCGGTGGCCCGCGATCTGGCTCTGGCCAGGATGACCGGCGGCCGCCTGCACATCTGCCACGTGTCGGCGGCCCGCTCGGTGGAGCTGATCCGCCGGGCCAAGACCGAGGGCGTGCGGGTGACGGCCGAGGTGACGCCACACCATCTGGTCTTCACCGATGACGACCTCGTCAACTACGACACGAACCTGAAGGTGCACCCCCCGATCCGATCGGAGGAGGACCGCGATGCCCTCCGTCGGGGTGTGGCCGACGGCACGATCGACGCGATCGCCACCGACCACGCGCCGCACGCCGTGGAGGAGAAGGAGGCCGAGTTCGATCTGTCGCCGCCCGGCACGATCGGCCTGGAAACGTCGCTGGCGGCGGTGCTCACGCATCTGGTGCAGCCCGGCCTGCTGCCGCTCACGCGGGCGCTGGAGGCCCTCTCGCCCACGCCGGCTCGGATCCTGGGCGCCACCGGCCACGGAGGCCCCATCGAGCCAGGGCGTCCCGCGAACCTGGTGGTGTTCGATCCGGCGGAGACATGGACGGTCGAGCCTCCGTTCGCGTCGAGGGGTCGGAACTCCGCTTTCCTGGGCCGGACGCTGACGGGACGGGTGCGGATGACGCTGCTCCGCGGCGAGCTCACGGTGACCGAGGGGAAGGCCACCCGGTAGTGACCGCCACCAGAGGTCCCGCCGCCCTGCTGGCGCTCGAGGACGGCACCGAGCTCCGCGGCACGGGGTTCGGCGCCCAAGGGGAGACGTTCGGCGAGGCCGTCTTCAACACGGGCATGGCCGGCTACCAGGAGGTGCTGACCGATCCCTCCTACACGGGACAGATCGTGGCGATGACCTCGCCGCACCAGGGGAACTACGGCGTGAACGAGCTCGACCCGGAGTCCACCGGGGTACAGGTCGCCGGCTTCGCGGTACGGGAGGCGTCCCGCATCTCGAGCCACTGGCGGGCGGAACGAACGCTCCATCAGGAGCTCGCGCGGGCCGGCATCGTGGGGATCGAGGGGATCGACACGCGCCGCCTCACCGTGCGCCTGCGGGAGGGCGGCGCGATGCGCGCGGCCCTGTCCACGGTGGACCTGGGCGCAGGGGATCTGGTGGCGCGGATACGGGAGTCGCCCGGCATGGCGGGGGCGGACCTCGCCTCGCGGGTGAGCGTTCCGCGGGCCTACGCCGCGGCAGAGCGGGTGGGTGCCGCGGTCCTCGACGCTGGCCCCGTGCTGCGGGTGGCCGCGTACGACTTCGGCATCAAGGCGAACATCCTGCGCCGGTTCGCAGCATCGGGGATCGAGGCGACGGTCTTCCCCGCCACCACCCCGGCCGCTGAGGTGGCGAGCGGTGGCTTCGACGGCGTCTTCCTGTCCAATGGGCCGGGCGATCCCGCAGCAACCGACTACGGCATCAGGGCGGTGCGGGAGTTGCTGGGCCGGGTCCCGATCTTCGGCATCTGCCTGGGTCACCAGCTGCTGGCCCACGCGCTGGGCGGGCGCACCTTCAAGATGAAGTTCGGCCACCGTGGCGTGAACCAACCGGTGAAGAACGTGCGCACCGGTGCGATCGAGATCACCAGCCATAACCACGGGTTCGCCGTCGACCCGGAGTCGTGGCGACGCCGCGGCACCACCGCTCGATCCGATCATGGAGCGATCGAGCTCACGCACTGGAACCTGAACGACGGCACGCTCGAGGGGCTGCGCTGCGCCGATGCCGCCGCCTTCGGGGTGCAGTACCACCCGGAGGCGGCGCCCGGCCCGCACGACTCGCGGTACCTGTTCGAGGAGTTCCGTACGTTGATGCAGGCGGCGGCCTGATGCCCAGGCGCACCGACATCGGCAAGATCATGGTGATCGGGTCCGGGCCGATCGTGATCGGGCAGGCGTGCGAGTTCGACTACTCCGGCACGCAGGCCTGTAAGGCGTTGCGGAGCGAGGGATACGAGGTCGCGCTGGTGAACTCCAACCCCGCCACGATCATGACCGATCCGGGCTTCGCCGATCGCACCTATATCGAGCCGCTCACGCCCGCATCCGTGCTGGCGGTACTGGAGCGCGAGCGACCCGATGTCCTGCTGCCGACCCTGGGTGGCCAGACCGGCCTCAACGTGAGCGTGGCGCTGGCGGAGTCGGGCGACCTGGACCGGCTGGGGATCGAGATGGTGGGCGCCACCCTCGAGGCGATCCACCGGGCGGAGGACCGGAGCGGCTTCCGCACGACCATGATGGACGCCGGGCTCGAGGTCCCTCGCGGCGGCATCGCGCACACGACGCGCGAGGCGCTCGCGATCGGAGAGGAGCTCGGCTGTCCGGTCATCGTTCGGCCCTCCTTCACGCTCGGCGGCGGCGGCAGCGGCTTCGCCTCGGACCGGGAGTCGTTGGAGGCGCTGGCGGCGCGCTCGCTGGAGATCTCCCCCGTGCACGAGATCCTGGTGGAGGAGTCGATCGCCGGCTGGAAGGAGTTCGAGCTGGAGGTGATGCGCGACGGCGCCGACAACGCGGTCATCGTCTGCTCGATCGAGAACGTCGATCCCATGGGTGTCCACACCGGCGACTCGATCACGGTGGCGCCCGCGCAGACCCTCACCGACCGCGAGTATCAGGACATGCGCGATGCGGCGATCCGCTGTATCCGGGCGATCGGTGTCGAGACCGGTGGGTCCAACGTGCAGTTCGCCGTGGACCCGGCGAACGGCCGCATGGTCGTCATCGAGATGAACCCGCGAGTCTCGCGGTCCTCGGCGCTCGCCTCCAAGGCGACCGGCTTCCCCATCGCGAAGATCGCGGCCCTGCTGGCCGTCGGCTACCGACTCGACGAGGTGGCGAACGACATCACGGGCGAGACGCCGGCGGCGTTCGAGCCCACGCTCGACTACGTGGTCGTGAAGATCCCGAGGTTCGCGTTCGAGAAGTTCCCCGAGGCCGACCCGGTGCTCGGATCCACCATGAAGTCGGTGGGCGAGGTCATGGCGATCGGCCGTACGTTCAAGGAGGCGCTGGGCAAGGCGTGGCGCGGCCTGGAGAAGGACGGGTTCGACCTGGGTCCGGTGGGGGCACCGGGCCCGGAGCTGCTGGCGCGGCTGGCGGTGCCGGGGGAGCGGCGGCTGCACCTGGTGGAGGAGGCGCTGCTGGCCGGACACAGCGTGGAGGTCGTGGCGCAGGCCTCCAGCATCGACCCGTGGTTCGTCGATCAGATCGCCCAGATCGCAGAGGGCTTCAGTGCCATCGCCGGGCGTCCGCTCCAGGAGCTGAGTGCCGACGAGCTCCGCCAGGCCAAGCGCCTGGGTCTGTCGGACGTCCGGCTGGGCGCCGCCACGGGCACCACCGAGTCGGCCCTGCGCGATCGCCGCGAGGCGCTCGGGGTGCTGCCCGTCTTCAAGACCGTGGACACCTGCGGCGGCGAGTTCCCCGCCCGCACGCCGTACCACTACTCCACCTACGAGGAGGAGGACGAGGTGCGCCCGGCGGCGCGCCCCCGGGTGGTGATCCTGGGGGCCGGTCCCAACCGGATCGGCCAGGGCATCGAGTTCGACTACGCCTGCGTCCACGCGGCGTTCGCTCTGGAGGGGGCCGGCTTCGAATCGGTGATGGTGAACTCGAATCCCGAGACCGTCTCCACCGACTACGACACGTCCAGCCGGTTGTACTTCGAGCCGCTGACGGCCGAGGACGTCCTGGCCGTGTGCCGCGCGGAGCGGCCGGTCGGCGTGATCGTGCAGTTCGGCGGCCAGACCCCGCTGAAGCTCGCGCGGATGGTGCAGGAGGCCGGCTATGCGGTCCTGGGCACCTCTGCCGATGCGATCGACCTTGCCGAGGACCGCGGCGCCTTCGCCCGACTCCTGGAGGAGCTGGGGATCGACGCGCCGCCTCATGGCGAGGCGCGCACGCCGGCGGAGGCGCGAGCCATCGCCGCGCGGATCGGGTACCCCGTCCTGGTGCGGCCGTCGTACGTGCTGGGGGGCCGCGCCATGGAGATCGTGTACGAGTCGCAGGATCTGGACGCCTTCGTGGCTGCAGCCGCCGCGGTCTCGCCTGAGCACCCGGTGATGATCGACCGCTTCCTCGAGGGCGCGATCGAGGTCGATGTCGACGCCGTGTGCGACGGGACGGAGGTGTTCGTGGGGGCCGTGATGGAACATATCGAGGAGGCTGGTGTGCACTCCGGCGACTCGTCGTGCGCGATCCCGCCGCCGACCCTGTCCGACGAGG
>JBDUEF010000034.1:0-20003 GCA_040002535.1 Actinomycetota bacterium
CTACGCCCCACAGGTGGTGAACGGAGGCGGTGGCCTCACGAAGGTGGCGGCGATCGTCACGACCCCCGAGGCGATCTACTTCGGAGGGCGGTTCTCGACCGTCGACGGGAAGCGGCGTGCGAAGGTGGCCGCCACGGCCGCCGACGGCACCCTCATCTCGACGTGGAGGCCGCTCCTGGACAACCGGGTCGAAGCGTTGGCGGTCGCCGACGACGGATCGATCTTCATCGGTGGGAAGTTCACGACCGTGACGGTGGGCGGCGACGTCTTCGCCCGACAGCTCGTCGCCCAGGTCACCGCCGATACGGCCGACGTGCTGAGCTTCTCACTCACCAACGACTCGCAGCTGACGGACAACGTCGTGCACACCATCCTCGCGACATCCACCCGCGTCTACCTCGGGGTGGGCGCGCACGGACCGAACTGGGTCGGCTCCTACGACGGGGGGAGCGGCACGCTCGTGTGGAAGTTCGGAACCATGGGCAACGTGCGTGCGTTGTCGATGACGCCCGACGGATCGCGGCTGTACTTCGGCGGTCACTTCGGCACGGGCAGACTCCAGCAGACGGTGTGCGGCACGCAGCAGCTTCACGGCCTCGCGTTCATGGCGAGTCCGGGAACCACGGGATCGCACTCGCCCGATTGCGGGTGGATCCCCTCGATCGAGCCCTTCGGCAGCAACTTCCAGGGCATCTGGACCATCCAGAACACACCCAGCTTCGTGTGGGTCGGCGGAGGATTTAAGGCGGTCGGCGGCGTGAGCCATCTGAACCTGGCCCGCTTCACGCTCTAGCACGGTCTGACCGGCTCGGCAAGCGCGCACAGCGCGGAGGAAAGTTGACAACCCATCGCGCGCTCTCTACGGTGTGTGCTGACCGTCGGTGAGCCGACGGTTTCTGCATTAGCTCTGACGGAAGGGAACGAGCTCACGGCGACACGCACCGACCGTCTCGGTACACGAAGGAGGAATGGATGCTAAGTCTCGGCATCCTCCCCGTCTCACTCCTCCTCCCTCCGTCCCGCCCTCGACCTCTCGGATCGCCGAAGGCTCAGAACCGACGCGCGCGGCCGACCGTCGCACGAGACGGCGATGTCACGCACCATGCTGCCGCGCCACCCCCCCCGCTCTTCCTCGAATAGCACGCTTCCTCAAGGACAGCGCACCGCCGCTGTGCGGCGATCCCGTCGTACCCAGACCAGGGAGTACGAGCACATGGACCTATCCCGATCGGGACGTCCCATACCTGAGATCCGAGGGCTCCCGTCGGCGTCTCCTCCCTCCACCTCAATGGCTCGGCGCCGCCGGCTGAAGAGCCACAGGTGGATGAGGGTGTGATCAGCCGACGGCAGTTCCTTCGGGGATCGGCCGTGGTGGCCGGTCTGACGGCAACCCGCGGGCTCACATCGGACGGGATCGCCGCCGCCGCGCCCGCTCATTGCCGGTGGGGAGTGATGGCCACGCCGCGCTCCGGCGAGACCTGGCGGGAGGCGATCACGCACCTCGAGGGGAAGGTCGGGCGTCGATTCTCGATCATCCGTCGCTATCACCTGTGGGACTCGGCCCTGCCCACGAAGTTCGAGACGTGGTACTCGAGTCACGGGCGCACGCCATACGTGGCATGGCATGCCTTCGATTCCTCGCAGAAACCGATCCACTGGGCGTCGATCGCGGCCGGAAACCATGACGCGTGGATCCGCTACCAGGCGCGCTCGCTCAAACGCTGGGGCCGGCCGATGTACTTCTCCTTCCACCACGAGCCGGAGAACGACGTCAGCCGGTGCGGCGACCCGCGCGATTTCGTGGCTGCCTGGAACCACATCCGTCGCGTGTTCGCGTCGGTCCACGTTCCCCACCTGTCGTGGGTGGTGACCCTGATGGCCTCCACCTACGCGGGCAACGATGGCGGCCCGAAAGCCTGGCTGCCGGCTCAGTATCGCCACCTCGGGGTCGATGGCTACAACCGGGGACCCTGCGCGGGGAACGACCAGTGGAGGACGTTCTCCGAGATCTTCGGCGACGCACGCAGGTTCGCTCGGTATCACCGCAAGGGGCTGTTCATCGGGGAATTCGGCTGCGTCGAACAGGACGCGTGCAACAACAACGGCGGCGACCCCGGTGCCAAGGCCCGCTGGTTCGACCACGCTCGGTCGACGATCAAGAGCTGGCCGGAGATCCGCGCGGCGTGCTACTCGCACACGGCGACCAGCGGGAATGCGTATTGGGTCGATTCGTCGGCGGGATCGCTGAAGGCATACAGGCAGATGGGTTTGGACCCGTACTTCGCCTAGCGCCCGGACCACCGACGAGGGGCGATCGACGATACAGGTGAGATCGAGAAGAAGAGGGGGCATGCATGTCGAAGGGGCAGATGGAGCGCCGTGAGTTCCTGCGGGTGTCGGCGGTCACCGGCCTAGCGGCCGTGAGCGGCGCCGTGGGCATCCAGGATGCGCTCGCGCGGCGTGATCGGCATCTGTGGGGCGCGTACGTCGATCAACGCAACGGGCAGGAGTCACAGAAGGCCGTCAACGCCTTCGAGTCGATGATCGGCCGCAAGCTCGACGTCACCCGCCACTACGCGGGCTGGGACCTCAACCTCCCCACCGCGTTCATCGACTGGTCGGCCCATGCCGGCCACACGCCATACGTGGCGCTCCATGCGTGGACGCAGAGAGGCGAGGTGATCCCGTGGGCCGAGATCGCGAACGGGCAGCACGACAGCCGGCTTCGCAGCCAGGCACACGGCCTGAAGTCGGCTGGGTACAGGATGATCTTCTGCTTCCATCATGAGCCTGAAGCCGACACGAACAACGGGTCGGCGGCGGACTTCAAGGCAGCCACCCGCCACGTCCGCAACGTCTTCGATCACGAAGGGGTGAACAACCTGACGTACGTGGTCAACCTCTCGCACAACACGTACAGGGGCAAGTACGGCGGCGCCGATGCATGGATGCCCTCGAGGTACGACTGGGTGAGCGCGGACGGCTACAACCGGTGGCCGCTCTCGGCGCCCAAGAACGAGTCCTTCCACGAGCTGTTCCGGGCCGCGCATCGGTACGCGACGAATCACGGGAAGCGGCTGTTCATCGGCGAGGTCGGCAGTATCGAGTCGAGCGACGCGACGCACAAAGCGCGATGGATCAGAGGGGCACGGGAGACGGCGAAGCAGTGGAACATCGCGGGGATGGTGTACTCGCACACCGGCAACCAGTTCCACGGTGAGCAGTTGAACTACTGGGTCGACAGCTCTCGCCATGCCCTCCGTGCGTATCGGGCCGCGGGCCACGACCGGTTCTTCGACTGAGCCCTGAGCCCTGAGCCCGACCGGCCCGGCACGCCGAGGTGAGCAGGGTGGGCAGCTGGCCTACCGGCCCCAGTCGGGGAGGAGCCGGTCGTCGCCGTCGGGCACCACGAAGGAGGTGCCCACCGGCACGGCGGCGAAGAAGTCCGCATGGTCGGTCTGCGAGTAGGCGTAGTGCTCGGTGCCGGGCGGGACGATCACCGTGTCGCCGGGGCCCAGGAGGTATTCCTCGTCGTCGAGGACCACCATGGCCGAGCCGGCGACCAGGGTGAACACCTCTTCGTGATCGTGGCGATGCGCCGTCACGGCCGAGCCTGGGTCCAGGCGCACGCGGTAGGTCGTGACCTCGGCCGATCCCCGGCTCGGCGCCGCGAGCCCCGTGATGCGGGCCGACGCGGAGAGCTCGAACTCGGGTGCCTGGCGGGCGTACAAGATCGGCATGGCTTCCCCTTCGATCCCTCCTCGACGGGAGTGCGAACGCGACATCGCCGCGCGATCGAGAGCGTAGCAGTCGTCCTGCGCGGCCGGGACGTTACGTCCGGGGGCCGCGGTGATAGCGCGTCATGACCTCGAGCAGCCTGGTGTGATCCAGCGCGTGCGCCGTCGTGCCGCCGCGACCCGTCATGGTCTCGGCCGCCACGAGGGCGTTGAGGATAGCCTCCTCGGTGGCCTCGATCGTGGCCCAGAACAGATCGCTGATAGCGGCATCCGGCAGCATCGTCACCTGCACCGGTTCGACGGCGTCGTCGTCCTCGGCGCTCGAGATCCGGCCGCCGTTGGCGGTGGAGAAGGCGAGGAACAGGTCGCCGCTGGAGTGCTCACCCCCGCCGCCCACCCGCGCGACGCCCAGGCCCGCGCGCTGCGCGAGCCGAGCGACCTGGTGGGGCAGCAACGGCGCGTCGGTGGCCACGACCACGATGATCGACCCGCTCCCTGCATCGCTCGGCTGGTCGAAGGGGGAGGGGACCACCTCGGTCGTCAGCTCACGGCCCACCGGCACGCCGTCCACGGTGAGCCGCTCCCGGCGGCCATGGTTGGCCTGCACCAGCGCGCCGACGGTCCAGCCGTTCACCGTGCGGGATGCCGTCCCGGTCCCTCCCTTGAATTCATGGCAGATCATGCCGGTCCCGCCCCCCACGTTGCCCTCCGGCACGGGGCCGGGGGACACCGCCGCCAGTGCCTGTCGCAGGTGGGTCGCGGTCACGTGGAAGCCGTTGATGTCGTTCAGCGGGCCGTCGTAGGTCTCGCCGACCACCGGCAGGCTCCACAGGTCTCGGGGCTCCGGCCGCCGGTCCATGTCGGCCGCCACGATCGCATCGCGCACCACGCCCACGCTGTGCGTGTTCGTGATGGCGACGGGGGTCGTCAGGAGACCGGATTCGCGGATCCACTCCAGACCCGTGAGCTCCCCGTTGCCGTTCAGACGGTGGCAGCCGGCGAAGACCGGCGCAGCGCCGACGTCCTCGTTCGGCACGATGACGGTGACGCCGGTGCGCGCCACCCTCAGGTCGGAGGCATCCGCCTCGCCGCTGATCACCGTCGTCATGCCGACCCGCACGCCCTCGACGTCGGTGATGGCGTTGCCGGGGCCGGGCGGCAGGAGGCCGACAGTCAATCCGAGGTCGCGGAAGCGGGTCACGGCGCCGGAGCGTACCCGACGCGGCCGGGGGAGGCGCATCGGTGCCGACATGTCCTCGGGCGTCAGGCCAGCGCTCGGGCGAGCCCCGTCACCGCGGCGGCCACGACGACGACCAGCAGCACGGGAGCGTGAGCCCGGATCGCAACGGCCGCCGCTCCCACGCCCAAGGCACGCGCGTCCAACGTCAGCGCCCGGTCGCCGCCGAACGTGGTGACGGCCACGAGCGCCGCCAGCAGGGCGGGGCCCAGCAGTCCGACCACTCTCGCGATGCCCGCCCGCAGCGGACGGCCGCCCAGCAGCAGGGGTCCGGTACTTTTGAGGGCTGCGGTGCCCGCCCCACACAGCAGGACCAGCAGCCACGTGCCGCTCATGGCGCCTCCGCCGGCCCACCGCGGAGTCCCAGCAGGCAGCCGACGCTCGCGCAGACGATGGGCACGCCCGGCGGTGCGAACGGGATGAGCGCCAGGGCGACGGCCGCCCCGACGCTCGCCGCGCCTCGGGCCGACCCCGAACGCAGCTGTGGCGCCAGCAGCGCCAGGAACAGGGCGGGGAACGCGGCGTCCAGCCCCAGGGCCGCCGGGTCCCCGAGGATGTCGCCGAACACGACGCCGAGCGCGGTGCCGGCCACCCATGCCACGTACAGCGTGAGTCCCGCGCCCAGGAGCACACCCGGATCGAAGCGGCCGTCATCCTCAGAGGCCAGTGCCCACGACTCGTCGACCACGAGCTGCGCGCGGAAGAACCGGGGCAGGCGACTGCCCTGCAACGACGGCGCCACGCTCAGGCCGATCGGCACGTACCGGCTGTTCAACAGGATCGCGGCCATCACCGCCGTGGCGACCGTGCCGCCCGCCTCCCGGATCGAGACGGCCGCGAACTGCGCGGATCCGGCGAAGGTGGTCATGGACATCGCGATGGGCGCGGCGATCCCCATCCCCGCAGCCCGCGCCAGCACGCCGAACGAGATGCCGAAGCCCCCCACCACGACGGCCAGGGGTCCCGCGGCTCGGATGCCGTCACGGGCGGTCCTGGGTGCGCCGGCCTCCTCCATGGGGCAACATGCTAGGGTCCGCGCCCGATGCGCGTGACCTCCGCCGTCCCCGAGATCCCCGCCGACGCCGTCCGGGCGGCGATGGACGGGCTCCCGGGCGCGGAGGGCTACGACGTCCACGTGAAGTACCTTCGCTACCGCGAGAAGCCGCACCTGTCGGCCTGGACCGACTTCGATGCGAAGACCATCACGATCCAGATCCCCGAGCCCTTCCTGCCGTTCGGCGAGGTCGTGCCCTACGCCGCCCGGCGGCGTCCCGGCACGGAGAAGATGCGGTTCATCTGGATCACCGAGGGCATCACGTTCCGCACGCCGCGCGAGGTGATCCGGTTCCTGTACTGCCACGAGTGGATGCACTGGTACCTGCGGGAACGTCTCGGGCGCAAGGCATCGGCGGAGACAGCGTGCGACCGTTTCGCGTTGCGGAACTACGGGCGGGTGCGGGTCACCGAGGCGGACGCGCAGGCGGCGCTGCGGCGTCAGCGATCGACGGGCTGAGCGCCTGGCCCGGCCGCCCGATGGCGCTCTCCAGCACGGTGGCGAACTGGTCGATCCGCACACGCTGGCGCTGGTCACGGTCCACCGTATAGCGGTGGAACAGCCCCGGATCGAGCTCCTGGCTCACGATCGCGTCCTGGAATCCCTCGGCGAGCCAGTCCACGATGGACACGATCAGCACCAAGTCGATGTCGCGTCGCACCTGGCCGCGTTCGATGCCGAACTCCACGAAGTCGAGCGTGCCGTAGGGATCCTCGCTGACGAGCCAGCGATTGATCTGGTGCTTGAGCTGGAGGTCCGTTCCGTGGGTACCGATCAGCGAGACGCGGTTGGGCACCCAGTCCTCCGCAACCAGGTGCCCCGTCTGCTCCAGCCAGTACCGGACGCATGCGAAGAACCCCCCGTCCAGGACGTCCTGCGGTGCGTCCAGCCAGGAGGGGAGGGAGCTCACCGCGGTCTTGAAGACCTCGAAGAAGAGGCCGGATTTCGAGCCGAAGTGTTGGAAGATCGAGCCCTTGGCGATCCCGAGCTCTTCGGCGATGTCATCCATGCGGGCGCCCTGATAGCCATGCTCGGCGAAGTGACGCATGGCCGTGTCGACGATGCGACGGCGCTTCGCCTCCGTTCGGGCCTCGCGTGACAGTGACGTTGAGTCATACATCCATCGCCTCCAGCCCGTCTGGGTCACTCGTCGACGTTCGCCGGCGGTCGAGATCCCGCCTGACCGGGAGTCACCCTACGGCGTCAGCCGGCCCAGCTGTCAAGCGCGTCCCGACGGGCATGCCTGCGAGGGGTCGGCTCATCGGCCCTGCTGGACCCGACGCCGGTCCCGAAAGGAGCGAAGATGGCACCATGCGCGTGCGTCCGCACCAGGTGACCTCCCGGCGGAACGACTGGCGCCGCGTGTGCGTCGGCCCTCCCGAACGGAACGATCGATGACCTCTACCGGCGCGCGCGTCGCGTTCATCGCCTGCGGCGCCGTGGCACAGGACACCGCCTTCCTCGTGCGCAGGCACGGCTGGGACGCCGACGTCCATGGGGTATCCAGCGAGCTGCACATGACGCCGCTCGAGATCGGCCCGGCGGTGGAGGAGAAGCTGAAGGTCCTCATCCCGCGCTACGAGCGGGTGATCGTGGTGTACGGCGACTGCGGCACGGGCGGACGGCTGGACGAGGTGCTCTCGCGCTATCCGGCCGTGCGCCCGGCCGGCGTGCACTGCTTCCAGTGGTACGCCGGCGATCTGTTCTCGCGGTTCACCGACGATGTCGGCATCTACTTCCTCACCGACTGGCTCGTCACGAACTGGGAGCGCGCGGTGGTCGCGGGTCTGGGGCTGGACCGGTCCCCGTGGCTGAAGGACACTTACTTCCACAACATCACGCGGATCCTGTTCGTGCGGCAGCATCCTGACCCGGACCGCGAGGCCGGGGCACGCCAGATCGCCGCATGGATGGATCGGCCGATGGAGATCCACGACCTCGGCATCGGACCGCTGGAGGCCCTCCTCACGCCGTTGATGGAGTCCACTACGTGAGCGAGCTGTATCCGCCGATCGATCCGGACGACCATTCCTGGCATCACGGAACCATCGTCCGTGCCACGGACCGGTTCGCTTCGCGGTGATCAGGGCACGGCGTCGATGAGGTGGCGCTCGAGGATCTCGGCGGCCCCCAGGATGTCGTCGCCCAGATAGGTGCCGGGAACACCCCTGCGCGCCGCGACGGGGTCGAATCCCGCCCCGGCGTAGAACGCGCGCACCCCCGGGAGCGCGTCGGCGGCAGCGACGGCCTGGACCGCCGGGCGACGGGTGAGGCCCCGCTGGCAGGTGACGACCGCGGCGCGGGCCTCCGCGACACGCACGGCGGCTACCAGCGAGGACACGGGCGTGAGCGCCCCCAGGGTTCGGACCGACCATCCGCGCCGAGCGAGGATCACGCCGAACGCCTCCAGACCGATCGTGTGCAGGTCCTTCGGGCCGCAGGCGAGCACCAAGGGGAAGGGACGGAAGGGCGCAGGCGCCAGGGTCCACTGCCGCGCGAGCCACACGCGGGTGGCCTCGGTCGCCAGATGCTCGTGCGCCGTATCACAGACGCCGGCCTTCCATCGGGAACCCATCTCCCGCATCGCGGGCAGCGCCACGTCACGGATCGTCGTCTCCACGCCCAGGCTCTCGGCCGCCGCGGTGAGTGACTCCCGCAGGAGGGCGGGGTCCAGCCGGGTGGCCGCCTCGATGATGCGACGGACGGCACCGAGGCGCTCGCCGGTCCCACTCTCGAAGGTGCCGCGCACGATGTCCACGGCGTCCCGGGCGGGATGCCCGCGGGTGATCTCGTCCCGCAGGGTGCGGAGCTGCTCAACCTCGGCCATCGAGTACCGACGGTGACGACCGCCGGTCCGATCCGGGGTCGGGAAGCCGTAGCGCCGCTCCCAGGATCGGATGGTGGGCACCGGTATGCCAAGCATCGTCGAGACCGTAGAGATGGTGCGTCGGGTCGCGTCGGGAGAACCGTTCATCTCGTTCGAGGCTACGGGGCCCAAGAGAGCTGAGTCAACGCAGATATGCATAGGTTATGCGCGTCAGCCGCGATCTTCGTGCGTCGTTCCCGCGTCTCCTATCGCTCCGGGCCACCGGCGAACGGCGCTGATGGCCGTGCGCATTGTCGCCGTCGAGGGAACCCCCTAGCCTGCCGCGGATGAGCGACAAGGACGTCGGTCTCGCCCAGGAGCGCATGCTGCTCAGGATGCAGCTCGCACTGGAGGCCAGCGGCATGGGCACCTGGAGCTGGGACGCGGCGAGCGGGCGCGTGGAGTGGGACGCGGCAACCGAGCGTGTGTACGGGCTGGAGCCTGGAACCTTCGAGGGGACGTACGGGGCGTACCTGGAACGCCTGCATCCGGAGGATCGCGCGGCCGCGGTGGACCGGATCCAGGAGTCCCTCGGCGAGGGCGAGGCGCACCGGATCCAACATCGGACGGTCTGGCCCGACGGCACGGTCCGGTGGATCGAGGGGTGGGGGCGCGTTCTCAAGGATGCCGAGGGCAACTCGGTCGGGCTGATCGGGGTGTCGGCCGACGTGACCGATCGGATCCGCTCGGAGATGGAGCGCGCCGTGAACGAGGAGCGTCTGGCGCGGCTGCAGGAGGTGACCTCGGTGCTGGCCGAGACGATGTCGGTCAGCGACGTCGAGAGGGTGGGGATCAAGCAATTGATGGAGGCCACGGGCGGGCTGGCCGCGACGATCTATCTCACGAACCGGGACTCGACCTCGCTCGAACTGCTGGGGACGACCCTGTCCGACGACCGGATGCCCGCCGAGTGGCGGAGCCTTCCCATCGACACCTCCCCGCTCCCCGCGGCCCGCGCCGTTCGCGATCGCCGGGTCGTGCGGCTGCCGCTGGAGGAGGCCGAGGGTCCTACGCCGCGTGCGGCGCGCGAGTTGGTCCGGCCCGGGAGCCCGGCGGAAGCATGGGCGTTTCCCATCGTCGCGGCCTCGACTCCCGTCGGCGCTGTGGTTCTGGTCTTCCAGACCGATCCGGTCGAAGACGTCGGACGCGAGGACTTCCTGCTCACGATCGGCCGGCAGGTGGGACAGGCGCTCGCGCGAGCGCAGGCGTACGACGCCGAGCAGCAGGCCGTGGCGCGCGTGCGGCTGCTCTCCGAAGCCAGCGAGGTGTTGGGCAGCTCCCTCGAATACGAGGAGACGATCATGCTCGTGGCCCGGTCGGCGGTGCCGGGATTCGCCGACTGGTGCTCGGTGGAGCTGCTGGACGCCGACGGCAACCTCCGCTCGCTCGCGGTCGCCCACGCGGACCCGGCCAAGCTCGAGATGGCGCGAGAGCTGCGGGCGCGATTCCCTCCCGATCCCGACGCCCCCTCCGGCATCGGAGCGGTGATCCGCACCGGAGAGCCCGAGCTGGTGCCGACGCTCGCCCCCGAGCTGATCGAGGGGTTCGTGAATGAGAACCCCGAACTGGCCGAGTTGATCCGCTCCCTGCAGCTGGAATCGCTGATGACCGTGCCGCTGGTCGCGCGAGAACGGGTGCTCGGCGCCATGCGCTTCGTGTCCGGAGGCTCCGGCAGGATCTTCGACGAGGACGACCTGCGGCTCGCGATCGATCTGGCGCGGCGCGCGGCCAACGCGATCGACAACGCCAGGCTCTTCGACGACCGCAACCGGGTCGCGCAGACCCTGGAGACGAGCCTGCGTCCCCCCTCCCTGCCGGCGATCCCCGGGATCGAGTCGGGCGCGCGCTACCGGCCTGCGGGCACGGGCAGCGAGGTGGCCGGCGACTTCTACGATGTCTTCGAGGGTGATCGCGACGATTGGTTCGCGGTGGTGGGCGACGTGTCGGGCAAGGGCGCCGAGGCCGCCGCCGTCATGGCGCTCGCGCGCTATACCGTGCGAACCGCCGCGCTGGGCCGGTCGCGCCCCAGCGAGATCCTGCAGATCCTGAACGAGGCGCTGCTGCGATCCGCCAGCGACCGCTTCTGCACGGCCACCCTGCTGCGCCTGCAGCCGGGACCCGAGTCCCTGCGCCTCACCGTCTCCAGTGGCGGCCACCCTCGGCCCCTGATCCTCCGTGGCGACGGCACGGTTGAGGATGTCGACGCCGATGGCACCCTGCTCGGTATGTTCGAGTCGCCGACGCTGCGGGACGTGAGCGTGGAGCTGGCGCAGGGCGAAATCGTGATCGCCTATACCGACGGGGTCGTGGAGGAGCGCGACGGTGACGCCTTCTTCGGGGAGGAGCGGTTACGGGAGGTGCTCCACGGCTGTGCGGGACTCACGCCCGGTGACGCCGCGGGGCGGATCGTCCGCGCGGTGGAGGAGTTCAGTCCCGGGGCCCCGGGTGACGACATCGCGGTCCTGGCGCTGCGGGCCGTCCCCATCGCCGCCGTCATCGACGCGCCGGTACCGCCCGACCCGCCCGGTCCCTAGCCTGGCATGGCGTCACCGGCTTGCCAGGGTCTACCTGCGGGGTATGACTCGACCCCGACAGACGGAGGCGACGATGCGCGCTGATGAGCTCCGCGGGCTCGCGGGCAACGACGTGCTGAACGTCGGTCCGACCCTGACGTGATCTCCGCGGGACGAGGCGCGGACCGCGCGGTCGGGGGAGCGGCAGGCGACGTGATGTCCGGCGATCCCGGCCCCGATCTCCTGAAGGGCGGGCCCGGCAGCGACTACCTCTTCGCCGGGAAGGGCGCCGATGTGATGCGAGCGGGGAAGGGGAACGACGGCTGCCTGGACGGCGTGGACGGCCACCCTGCCGACGCTCTACGGGGCCCCGGGGACGGACCGCTTCGATGCCGACCGTGGTGACGCGATGAGGTCCGTGGAAGTCGAGACCTTCAAGTGCTTCGAGGGCCAACGACCCCCACGGTGACGGGCCACGCAGGGACACCCTGAGACTGGCTCATGCACGGCGCGGAGGTGTCAGAACTCGGCGGCGCGGCGCAGGCTCCCCGGCCGACCGTCCGGATCCAGCAGCAGGCGATACAGGGGAGCGGCCCAGACCTCCCAGGGGTGCAGGTCGCGGAGGTGATGGGGACGGAGCCGCCCGGCCGGTCGCGCGCCCACGCGTCCCGCCGCATGCCACGCCTCGAGGGCCGCTGCCGAACGGGCGAACGTCGAGAAGGCGTCGGCCGGGTCCATGAGGCCCTCGTCGCTGTCGGTGCCGAGGTGCTCGCGCATCAGTTGCAGCCGCAGGTCACGCGCGAAACGGCGTGCGCCGTCACCCAGCCCGGCCCCGTCGAGGGGCTCTCGATCGTCACGCTCGCCGTCCAAGATCGCGAGCGAGACCTCGCTGTCGTGGGTCCACGAGCGCCGGTTCATGTTGTCCGATCCCACGGCGGCCAGCACGTCGTCGATGACCACGACCTTCGCGTGCACGTAGATCGGCGTGCCGGCCTCGTTCTCCAGGTCGTAGACGGCCATCCGACCACCGCCGGCGTCCTGGACCTTCTGCAGGACCTCGAGCTGGCCGATCCGGTGCGCGGGACCGCTGATGGCTCCGTTGCGATCCGGGACGCGGGGCACCACCGCGATCACGTGGAGGTCGGGATTCCGCTGGAGCGCGTCCACGTACAGATCGGCGATCTCCCCCGACCAGAGGTACTGATCCTCCACGTACACCAGGCGACGGGCCCGCGCGAACGCCTTGTGGTACTCCCGGGCGATGCTGCGCTCGCCCATCGGCGCGAAGGGGAAGGGAGGCGTCTTCGCCGGGTAGGTCCGAAGGACCTGGACGGAGGCCTCGCCGACCGGCGGCGGATCGGGGTCCAGGGGGCCGATCCGCTCAGGTCGGACCGGCTGCCGCCCGAGCGAGGCACGGATCCGGTTCCACGGGGTTCGCCGCTCGAGCGGGGTCCGGTCGTTCCAGCGCTCCCAGAAGGTCATGGCGATGTCGCCCACCGCCGGCCCGCGGACCTCGGTCTGCACGTCGTGCCAGGCGGGGGTGGGCCCGTACGCGGGATCCATCTCCTCGGGCTGGGCATCGCCATGATGCCCGAGGTCGTCGCAGCGCCCGTGGCACAGGTCGATCCCCCCCACGAACGCGACGTCGGATGCAGGCCGTCCGGGGTGGCGCAGGATCACCATCTTCTGGTGATGGGACCCCGCCCGTCGGACGCGCTCATCCAGCATCACTCGGCCGCCGGCCCCGTTCACGCGTTCGGCCAGCTCCGTGTGCTCCTCCGCGTGGTAGCCGATCGCCTTCGTGTGGGAGCGCCACAGGAGCCCGCGTATCTCGACGCCGCGGCTCGCGAGCTCCACCAAGAGGTCTCCCAATCGCGTCCCATCGGAGGTGAGGACCTGGTCCTCATCGCCCCGCCAGTCCGTGAACCACATCCGGTCACCTGGGCGCAACTCGCGCAGGCACCCCACGAGCCGCTCGAAGTAGACCCGGCCGTGCACGAGCGGCGTGATGAGATTGCCCGTCGTCCAGGCGGCCTGATCGGGGTTGCGCCGGTCGATCGCCGATGCGGGGTTCCCTCGCTCGGCGGGCGTCAGGAACCAGTCTGGCTCGTCGTTCATCGCCGGAGCCTACTGCGCCGCGACACCCCACGGGCGAGCGGCTATCGGCCGCTCGCCCGTGGGGTGTACCCGTGAGGCTGTGCGTGGTCGGTGCCGAGCCTTAGCTCCCCTCAGGGGGTGTCATGGGGACGGTCTGCTCGCGCAGATCGACATCGCCCTGCGCGGCCGCCTGCGCGCTCTGCATGCGGGCCCGCTCTTGTTCCATGGTCTCCTTCACCGCGCGCTTGCCCGCCGCAGGATCCGCCTTCTGCTTGATCTCGGAGCCGGTGCGCTCCAGATTGGCGGTGGTGCGGTCCCAGTAGCGCTGCATCGTCTTGATGCCGCCGCCGCCCACCGCGACGATCGCCGACCCGACCACGATCGCGAGGATCGCGTAGTACAGGCCGTTCACGATCTCCGGGGCGATCTGCAGCTGGTTCAGCGCAGCGAAGATGCCGACCACCAGGATCGCCATCCCGGCGCCGCGCGCCATCCAGGCCCCGCCCTGCACAGAGCCGAGCGTGGCGGTCAGGATGTCGGTGACGACCTTCGCGATTGCGGCGGCGATCACCAGGATGATCACGGCCACCAGCACGTTGGGCAGGTAGGAGATGATTCCCTTGATCAGATCGCTGACCGGGTTCGGCCCGAAGACTCCGAAGGCCAGCTGCAGGGCGATCAGGAACACCGTCCAGAAGACGATGACTCCCACGATGTCGGATGGATCGAACTTGCTGCGTTCCAGCGCGCTCTTCAGCGAGCCACGCTCGACCCAGCCGTCGAACCCGATCCGCTCCAGCAACGCCTCTACGATCCGCGCGAGCGCCTTCGCGATGAAGTACCCGATGAGCAAGATCACCAGGAACCCCACCAGCTTCGGCACGAACGTAGCGATGCGCGTCCACGCGTCGTTGAAACCCTGATCCCACTCGATGGCAAGCATGGCTGCCCCCTCCCTGTCGTCGCCCCCCGGCTCATGCCGGTATACGAGGTCGTGAGGCCCTTACCCACGGGGCGCGCGGGCGGAAACCGCGATACGCAGAAACTTCGCCGACCCTCAGGCGTCTGGATCGGCCAGGAGCTCCACCACGCGCTTGTGCAGCGCCCCGTTCGTCGTGAGCACGCTCCCACCGTGGAACGTGGATCCACCCTCCATCGTGGTGACACGGCCGCCGGCCTCCTCGACGATCAACTGAGGCGCGGCGAAGTCCCACACGTTCAGATCGGGTTCCATCATGACGTCGGCGGCCCCGCGAGCGACCAGCACGTGCCCCCAGAAGTCGCCGAAGGCACGCGTCCGCGAGGCGTCCGCGAGCAGAGCCAGCACGGCCTCGCTCCGGGGCTCGCGCAGCCACGCCTTCATGCTCGCGTACAGGACGTGGGCGTCGGCGACGCGATCCACGGCCGTCACGTGGATCGGCCGCCCGTTCAAGGTGGCTCCCTCGCCGCGCACCGCGGCGTAGCGCTCCTCCAGTGCGGGCGCCGACACCACCGCGACCTTGAGATCGCCCTCCACCTGCAGGGCCAGCAGCGTGCCCCAGATCTGGATCTTCAGGGCGAAGTTCTTCGTCGCGTCGATCGGGTCCACGATCCAGGTGCGTCCGCCCAGATCCTGACCACCCTGCTCCTCGCCCAGGATCGCGTCGGAGGGGAAGGCGTCGGCGATCCGTTCGCGCACCATGGCCTCGACCGCGAGGTCGGCCTCCGTCACCGGCGACAGGTCGGGTTTCGTCATCACCTCGAAGCCCCCGTGGAAGTAGCCGAGGGCGATCCGAGCGGCCTCGTCGGCCAGCTCGTGCGCGAAGGACAGCTCCCTGCCGAACACCTCTCGGACGCTACCTGAACGGCCTGGTGGCGCCGCTCGCCGGGGTCGCAGGGAGCGATCTCGACTACCCTTGACCGTACCGATGCAGACCACCGTGGAGACCACCGAGAAGCACACCGTCAGGCTCACCGTCGAGGTGGCGCCGGAGGATTTCGCCAAGGATATGGACCGGGCGTATCGCTCCATCGCCAACCAGGTGAAGATCCCCGGTTTCCGCAAGGGAAAGGTGCCTCGGCAGATCATCGACACGCAGGTGGGTCACGACGCCGTCATGGAGGAGTTCCTCTCCTCGGCGGTGCCGGTCTACTTCCGCGACGCCGTCCGGGAGGAGGACCTGGCCCCCATCGCCGAACCCGACATCGACCTGGAGCAGGCGGAGGAGGGCAAGCCTCTGATCTTCACCGCCACCGTCGAGGTGCGTCCCCGCCTGGAGAGCACCGACCACCGGGGAGTGCGGATCGACAAGCCCGAGACCTCGGTGTCCGACCAGGAGGTCGACGACTGGGTCGGGCGGCTGCGGGAGCGGTTCGCGGAGGTGGAGCCGGCCGAGCGAGCCGCCACGGCCGAGGACTTCGTGGTGATCGACATCCACGGCACCATGGAGCGCCAGGAGGTGCAGCAGCTCACGCGCACCGACTACCTCTACGAAGTCGGCTCGGGCGAGTTCGGCCCGATCCTGGACGCTGAGTTGCCCGGCACGAAGCCCGGCGACATCATCGAGGTCGATCAGGCACTCGATCGACGCCCGCCCGACAGTGGCCCCGGCACGGGAGGCTCCGAGGGAGGCGACCCCGGCGCCGTGCATCTGCGCGTGCTGGTCAAAGAGGTCAAGGCCAAGAAGCTCCCGCCGCTCGACGACGACCTGGCCAGGACCGCCAGCGAGTTCGACACCCTCGCCGAGCTTCGGGACGATCTCCGTTCCAAGCTGCAGGAGCTGAAGGAGCGAGAGGCGATCGGGGTCCTGCGCGACCGGGCGCTCGACGCTCTCCTCGCACGCACCCACGTGGACCTGCCGGAATCGTTGGTGAACTCCGAGACGGAGCATCGCGTGGCCGACGCCACGGCCCGCGCGGAGCGCAGCGGGCTCACGCTCGCGCAGGTGCTGGAGACGCAGGGCTGGGATGAGCAGCGGTTCCGCAGCGACGCCCGGGCCCATGCCGTGCGTGCCATCACATCGGACCTGATCCTGGAGGCCATCGCTCGAGCCGAGGAGCTCGAGGTCACGGCCGACGAGATCGGGGCTGAGATCAACGCGATCGCGCAGGCATACCAGCGCGACCCGAAGGAGCTGGCCAGGCAGCTCGACCGCAGTGGCCAGATCGTGACGGTGGCCAGCGATATCATCAGGACCAAGGCGCTCGATCTCCTCGTCGAGCACGCCGACATCCAGTCCGAGGCTCCTCCGGCCGAAGAGGTGGAGGAGCGACCGGCCCGGGCCATCCAGCCCGAGCCCCAGCAGCCGGAGGAGAGCGCATGAGCGACCTGCAGAACTACCTGGTTCCCGTCGTGGTGGAGCAGACGAGCCGCGGTGAGCGCTCGTTCGACATCTACTCTCGCCTGCTGAAGGAGCGGATCGTGTTCCTCGGCACGCCGATCGACGACAACGTCGGCAACCTCATCATGGCCCAGCTGCTGCATCTGGAGTCCGAGGACCCGGACAAGGACATCAACCTGTACATCAACTCGCCCGGCGGCGACATCACGGCGCTGTTCGCCATGTACGACACCATGCAGTACATCAAGCCAGATGTATCGACGATCGTGATGGGCCAGGCGGCGTCCGCGGCCGCCGTGCTGCTGCTGGCCGGCGCGCCCGGCAAGCGGTTCGCGCTGCCGCATTCGCGCGTGCTCCTGCACCAGCCGCATGGCGGCGCGCAGGGCCAGGCCGTCGACATCGAGATCCAAGCCAAGGAGATCACACGCTACCGGCACCTGTTGGAACGGCTGATCTCCGAGCACACGGGCCAGCCGCTCGAGAAGGTGGCGAAGGACACCGACCGCGACTACATCCTCACGGCCGAGGAAGCCAAGGCCTACGGGGTGATCGACGAGATCATCACGAGCCGTGGAATCACGCCGGAGCTTGCGGCGGCCGCCGTCGGAGGGGCGTAGAATCGACATCTGAGAAGGGGCCGGGCTCGAGGAGTCCCGGCCTCGACCTTGCGAGAGGGCTGAGAGAGGAGCCACGCGGGCATGGCGAAGTTCGGTGACTCGGACCTGCTGAAGTGCTCGTTCTGCGGGAAATCGCAGAAGCAGGTGAAGAAGCTGATCGCCGGCCCGGGCGTGTACATCTGCGACGAGTGCATCGATCTGTGCAACGAGATCATCGAGGAGGAGCTGTCCGAGACCTCCGAGCTGAAGCTCGACGAGCTCCCCAAGCCGCAGGAGATCTACGCCTTCCTCGACGAGTACGTGGTGGGTCAGGACAACGCGAAGAAGGTCCTCTCGGTCGCCGTCTACAACCATTACAAGCGGATCCAGGTGGGCGCCAAGGACGGCGACGTCGAGCTCGCGAAGTCCAACATCATGCTGCTGGGTCCCACGGGCTGTGGGAAGACGCTCCTCGCGCAGACGCTCGCGAAGATGCTGAACGTCCCGTTCGCCATCGCCGACGCCACCGCCCTCACGGAGGCAGGCTACGTCGGTGAGGACGTCGAGAACATCTTGCTCAAGCTGATCCAGGCCGCCGACTACGACGTGAAGAAGGCCGAGACCGGGATCATCTACATCGACGAGGTCGACAAGATCGCCCGGAAATCCGAGAACCCCTCGATCACGCGCGATGTCAGCGGCGAGGGCGTGCAACAGGCGTTGCTGAAGATCCTGGAAGGGACCACGGCCTCGGTGCCGCCGCAGGGCGGTCGCAAGCATCCCCACCAGGAATTCATCCAGATCGACACGACGAACATCCTGTTCATCTGCGGCGGGGCGTTCGCGGGCCTGGACAAGATCATCGAGAGCCGCACCGGGAACAAGGGGATCGGATTCGGCGCCGACATTCGGCGCGCCAACCAGAAGGACATGGGCGAGGTTCTGGCGAAGGTCCTGCCCGAGGACCTGCTGAGGTACGGCCTGATCCCGGAGTTCGTCGGACGGCTGCCCGTCATCACCAGCGTGCACAACCTCGACGAGGCCGCGCTGATCGACATCCTCACCAAGCCGAAGAACGCGCTGGTGAAGCAGTACTGCAAGTTCTTCGAGTTCGACGGCGTGGAGCTCGAGTTCACCGAGGGGTCTCTGTCGGCGATCGCCGACAGCGCGATCCTGCGGGGCACCGGCGCCCGAGGTCTGCGCGCGATCATGGAGGAGGTGCTGCTCGGGGTGATGTATGACCTGCCCAGCGCCGAGGGCATCGCACGGTGCGTGGTCGACCGCGAGACCGTCCTCACAGGGGTGAACCCGACATTGGTGCCGCACGCGGCGCCGAAGCGCGCGAAGCGCGAGGAACGCTCGGCCTAGCTGCTGCCGGGCTCGGCGACCCCCACTGGGCTACAGTCGCTCCGTGCGCGAACCGGATAGCTCCCTCCTGCGGCTACTCGACCGTCTGGATTCCGTCGGACTGTCGGGCCTGATGCCCGTCCTGCTCGACCACCTCGCGCCCATCGTCGGCGCGGTGGGGGTGCGGCTGTTGATCGCCGACATCGAGGCCCGCAAGCTGGAGGTTCGCGAGGGGCTGCAGGCGGGCGAGGTCCCGCGGTCGCAGGAGATCGAGATCGAGGGGTCCGTCCACGGGCGCGCGTACACGGCCGGCGGCGTGGCCCAGGCCGAGATCGACGGCAGATCGGTGCTGATCACCCCCGTGACGGCTCGACGCGAGCGACAGGGCGTGCTGGAGATCTCCCAGGACCGAGCCCCCACCGACGACGACGTCGACGTAGTGGAGACGCTCGGCGTGCTCTTCGGGTACCTCGTGACCGCCGGTGACCTGTGGACCGACGAGTTCCACTTCGCACGTCGGCGACGGGACATGACACTTGCGGCGGAGATCCAGTGGAGCCTGCTGCCCCTCGCCGCATTCTCCAGCAAGGAGATCTCGATCGCCGGAGCGCTGGAGCCCGCGTACGAGGTGGGCGGCGACGCCTTCGACTACGCGTGCAGCGATCGGACCCTGACGCTTGCCGTCTTCGACTCCATGGGCCACGGTCTCGGCGCCGCCCGGCTGTCCTCACTGTGCGTGGCGACGTTCCGCAACGCGCGCCGGGCCGGCCGAACGATCCTGGAGCAGGCGGACCGGATCCACGAGGTGCTGCTGCCCGGCTTCGAGCGGGAGGGCTACACGACCGGCGCGATCCTCAGCATCGATCTGGCGTCGCCCGAGCGGACGGTGGTGGTGAACGCGGGGCACGAGCAACCGTTCCTGCAACGAGGGGACGCCGCCCCGGTGCAGATCGGCCTGCGGCCGGACATCCCATTCGGGATGCCTTTCCCCGTCCACCGAGAGACGGAGGCCCTGCCTCTGCGGCAGGGCGATCGCCTGACGCTCTTCTCCGACGGCATCATCGAGGCGCGGCCCGACGGCGGCGAGATCTTCGGTCTGGAGTCGCTGGAACGCATCCTGGCGGAGAGCCGTGGGCTATCGACCAGGGAGACCGCGCGAGTCGCGACGCGCGCGGCGAGGGATCATCGGGCCGCGCACCTGGAGGATGACGCGACCATCGTGATCGTCGACATCCT
>JBDUEF010000035.1:0-19854 GCA_040002535.1 Actinomycetota bacterium
AGGTACTGCGCGACCTCCCGTGCGCGCAGGGCCACGGCCCTCTCCACCGCCCGAGCGCAGGCCTCGCGCTCGACCACGGTGCCTGCCGCCTCCAGCGCCTCCAGCTCGGCCAGGCCGGTCCACTTCGAGTCGATCGGCAGCCGGCGCCCATCGGGCAGCACCAGACCGAACTCCACCACCTTGCCCCCCACGCGGAAGTCGGTCGCCAGCATGGAGGGCGGCAGCTCGCACAGATGCTCTCGCAGAACGTTCTCCCCCGCGCGCCCCTTGCCGGCGCCACCGGCCAGCACGGTGGCCAGCCGCTTCACGACCTCGCGCGACTCGCCGTCGGCCGCACGGCGCTCCTCCTCGCGCACCTGCATGGACTCCAGGACGCGACGAGCGGCCGCGAGCTCGGCGCGGACGTGCTCGGCTCCGCCGTCACGCACGACCCCGGCGTCGGCCAGGCGGCGAAGCTCCGCCGCCTGCACCTCCAGGCGGGCCTCCAGGCGGTCGGTGCCCTGCGGTCCCGGTGGGCGCCGAAGCGCGGCGACCGCCACACCCACGCCGAGCCCGACCGCGAGGCACATCAGGGCGATGCCGATCTGCGTCATCCCGAACCTCCAAGGGAAGTGAGGGCTCCCACGATAGGCAGCGGGTCCGACACGCCCCCGACCTGCGGGTTCAGGCCACCGGGCCCCACCCGGCCACCTCGCGGGCTCGGCGTGCCCTCCCCTCACGGGAACGATGCCCCCCTGCCGGGCTCAATCTCGACCCCCGATCGGCCGATACCCGTACGGACCAGGGAGGTCATGACCGTGCGAAAGCTCATCGCTACCGTTCTCGCCGCCGCATCGATCGCCACGACCATCCCCGCCCTCTCGGCCGCTCCTGCCTGGGCCGTCGGCAAGGTGAAGATCACGGCCGCCTACTACGACCCGAGGCCGGGACCCGATCCCGACACGAACGCCGGGCGCAACCAGGAGTACATCGTCATCCACAACTCGGGCTCCCGCCGTGTGAGGATGACGGGATGGGTCCTGCACGACGTCCCGCGAGCCGGGACGACGAACCGCTTCGTGTTCCCGTCCTTCAGGCTGCGGCCCGGAGCCACGGTGCGGGTCCACACCGGTTCGGGCACGAACAGCTCCTCCGACCTCTACTGGCGTTCGAGCGTGTACGTCTGGGGCGACGACTCCGACACCGCGACGCTCGTGAAGTCGGGCACGACGATGAGCACCTGCGGCTGGACGTCGACGAACTCATCGCCGAGGTTCTGCTGAACCACCGGATCCGGACGGCCGTCGCGATCGCGGCGGCCGTCCTGCTGTTCGCCGGCTGTTCCCAATCCATCTCGGCGACGACCGTGACCTGCCCGGGCGGGGACCCGTTGGTCGGCATCTACAGCCCCTCGCGGTTGAAGGTGATCGACACGTGTCGATGGTTCCGGGGCACGGTGTTGGAGGCCGATCACCGCAACGACGGCGATCTCCATGTGCTGATGAAGCCCGACACGCAGGACGCGGCCATGTTGAACGTGGGCAACGTGAATGCCGGAGGCATGGTCGTGGAGATCGTGCCGGGGCAGCCGCTCCCGCCACCCGCGGTCGGTGACCACATCGCGGTGTTCGGCACCTACGTTCTGGACCAGCACAACGAGTGGAACGAGATCCACCCCGTCTTCGCCTGGAAGAACCTCACGTCGGGCGAGCTGTTCCAGGGCATGCCGCCGCCGAGCCCGGAGTCCGACGGCCCGCTGTTAGAACTCCACCTGGTGCTTCGCGTCGAATAGCTCCGCGTGCTCGACCGCCGGGTCCGAGCGCAGCGCCTCCAGGACCGCGAGGTTGGTCGAGCCACGCTTCGGCCTGATCCCGTAGGTGAGCTCCATCCTCGATCCGTGCCCGACGGCCGACAGCAGATGCGACGAGGCGGCCTCGCGGTCGAGGACCGTCTCGTAGGCGGTCGCGTCGACCCGCACGCCCTCGTCGTGCACCACGGTGAGGCGCACGATGGATTCGTGGCTGTAGGTGAGGCCGAAGTTCAAACGGGTGAGCACGATCACGGTCGCGCCGAGGGACAGGGTGATGATGCCGGCGACCCAGTAGAGCCTGGCCCCCATGGACAGGCCCACGACCAGGACGAACAGGATGTAGGCCATGTCCTTCGGGTCTTTGACGGGCGTGCGGAACCGGATCAGCGAGAAGCCGCCGATGATCCCGAGCGCCGGGATCACGCCGGCACTTGCGACGATCATGATGCCGGCGCCCAGCATCCCCAGCATCACGAGCGAGAACTGGAACGCCTGCGAGTACGAGAGCCCTCGGTGCGTCCACTTGTAGATCGACGCGATCGCCAGGCTCAGCGCGAGGGTGCCCAGCATCACGAACGCCGTCGTCGCCGGATGGAGGCCGGCGAACGATCGGGGATCGATCGGCTGAATGGGAACGGGGATCGCGACCTGCAACAACATCAGTCATCACTTCCTTCCGTGAAGCGCGTGTCGCAGTCCTCCAGGAGCGAGGGCCGGAGCGCGAGGACGACGAGGTAGTACTTGGAATAGGCCGTGCGGTTGAGCTCCATGTCCTGGATGGCTTGATGCAGCCAGCCCGGGATCACGTTGTTGGACTTGATCTCCAGCAGCGCGTACTTGCCGCTGATCGCGTTCATGCCGGTCGCGTTGATGTTGTCGACCAGGCGCATCGGCACGTCGCCCATGATGGTGGGGGGACGGAACACACCTTGGATGTGGTGGTCGACCGTGATGCGGATCTGCGGATCCTCCTTCGCCACCAACGCCATCCGCTGGTACTTCACGATCGCCGAGGGCTGGAGGTTGAGCCAGCTGAGCATCAACTGCGCCTCCAACGTGGTGGCGTTGTTCGTCTGCGCCATGTCGAGCAGGTGACGCAGCAGCCGGCTCGGTGGCATGTCGGGTTCGAGGGCTCCCGCAGGCACGCGGATCCTGTCCTTCAGCACCACCGCGTCCAGGCGGCGCTTGATCTCGAGGAAGCAGGGCGCGAGCCGGGAGAATTCCTCCTCGTAGGTCCGCAGCCTGATCTTGCGGCGGAAGAACTGGCCGCCGTCCTTCTCGTCCCAGGCCTGAAGGTCCCACGAATCGAAGTAGAGCGACGTGACGGGGTACCGCGTTCGCCCGAGCCCCTCCTTCACCAGGTAGGGATCCACATCGGTCCGCCGCGAGATCCGCTCGACGAAGTGATCGATCTGCCGGTACGGGATGAAGTACTTGAGCTCGATCCGCTGGAAATGCAGTGGCGCCCGGGGGCTCGCCCGACGCTCGAGCTGATCGGGGTAGTAGGCGTCGCTCGTCGGCGTAGACAGACGTGCCCTGTGGCGCGTCCGCCGGATCATGTCGCGCATGCCCGTGACCTCCCGCAGCCCCCCGACCTTCATCGCATCCTCAGCAGTAGGGGTTCGGAGGGCAGACGTCGACCTGGAGCTTCACGTGCGGGGACGTGTAGTAGGAGATGAGGACGGCGGTCGCCGCGTGCTGCCAGCGAAGCGTCCAGTCCCCGGCGGGGCTCGGATCGCCCTTCGCCTGCAGAATCCAGCCGCCCCGGGACATCGTGTCCAGGTAGAACGCGAACAGCTGCTGCGACCGAGCGCTGGTCATCCCGGGCCCGCCCTTCGGGAGGCGCAGCACGTACGTGCCACCCTTCACCGCCGGCGTCGCGAAGCCGAACGACGTGGGCGGCGCCATGACGAGGGTCCGTCCCAGCGTGGCCGATCCGGCCACCGCTCGGAGGGAAGGGGTCGGCAGCGGCCGGTTCTCCGGCGCCTTCGATTGAGCGACCCCGGCGCCCACCACGGCGATGGTCAGCGCCATCACGGCGAGCGTGATCACGCCACTCTCAGGGCGGCGCGAGGACGTGCGCAGGCGGTTCCGACCGACGAGGACGGGGTTCATAGGTATCCATCGGCACGCCTCGACCCAATCATGACCCCGTGTACGGGACGAGAAGGGGCGGTGAACGCGACCGTGTACGCCCGCTTGGCAGCCGTATCCTCCCTCCCATGGCAGGCACGGCTGTGGGAGGCATCGACCGCAGAAAGCTCCGGGAGATCAAGGCGCGCGAGGACGCCGCGTTCGTGGCCGCCAGACCCCGCAGCGCCGAGCTCTGGGCGCGAGGGAAAGCGTCGATGCCCAACGGCGTGCCGATGTCGTGGCTCCGCAACTCCTACGATCACCCCCCGTTGTTCGTGGCGGAGGGGCGGGGCGCGCACTTCCGTGACGCCGACGGCATCGACTACGCCGACTTCAACATCGCCGACATGAGTATGTTCGGCGGGTACGCGTCCCCGCCGGTGGTGGAGGCCGTCGCGCGCAGGGTGTCGCAGGGTGCGCAGTTCCTTCTGCCCAACGAGGACGCGCTGTGGGTGGCCGAGGAGCTCGTCCGGCGCTATCGGCTGCCGAAGTGGCAGTTCACGCTCAGCGCCACCGCCGCCAACACCGAGGTCATCAGGACCGCGCGCGCGCTCACCGGTCGCCAGAAGGTGCTGTTCTTCGAGGGGAAGTACCACGGCCACTTCGACGACGTGCTGGTGGAGCCCGTGGAGGACGGCACCCTGGTCCCGGAGGAGGCGGGTCTGCCCTCCGACGTGATCGACCGGACGAAGGTCGTGCCCTTCAACGATCCCGAAGCCCTGCGAGCGGCGCTCGCGCCAGGCGATGTGGCCCTGGTCATCACCGAGCCGGCCCTCACGAACAACGTGGGGCTGCAGCTGCCCGTGCACGGGTATCACGCGAAGCTCCGCGCCATCACACGCGAGACCGGGACGCTGCTGGCCTACGACGAGACCCATACCCAGGTCGTAGGCCCCGGTGGGCTCACGGCGATGTGGGACCTCGATCCCGACTTCGTGACCATCGGCAAGTCGATCGCGAGCGGCATCCCCTTGGGCGCCTACGGCATGCGCGATGAGGTGGCAACCGTCCTAGAGCGCCCGGCCGGCCGATCCGATGAGGCAGACCTCGTGGCCACCGGTGGCACGCTGTTCGGCAACGCGCTGTCGATGGCGGCGGCTCGCGCCACGATGGGCGAGGTGCTCACCGAGGACGCCTACACGCATACCTGGACGCTGGGCGGACGCCTGGCCGATGGCCTGGAGCGGGCCATCGCGTCGGTGGGCCTGCCCTGGACCACGCATCGCTTCTGGCCGCGTTCGGGCGTCACGTTCGCCCCGCAGATGCCTCGCGACGCCCGTGAGGCCTCCGCCACAAAGGACGTCGAGCTGGTCGTGACGGCGCGGGTGTACCTGGCGAACCGCGGCATCTGGGACGCGATCGTGGGTGCCGGTCCCACCTGCCCGGTCCCGGCCGCCAGCGAGGACGTGGACATGTACGTGGACGCGTACGGCTCCCTCCTCCGGGAGCTCACCTCGTAGGTGCCTGCCGACCTTTCATCATGGATGCGCCCGGCCCGTCCCCGCTCGGGGTAGCCTTCGCACGACACCCCCGCAGGAGGCCGCCATGCCACGCAGCACCCACCGTCTCACCGTTGTCCTGGCAATCGCCGGGACCTCCCTGCTGCTCGCGGCGCCCGCCCTGGCCGACACGGTGACCCCTGGCACCGATCCCCCCGCCTCCTTCCTGGTGGTGACGGGGCGGATCGCCGTCGCCGAGGGCGAGGTGTTCCAGTTTGCCCTGATCCTCGACGGCGACGTGCGCGTGGACGGCGAGGTGGTGAGCGACGTCGTCGCGTTCAACGGCGAGATCACCGTCGCCGGGCATGTGGGCGGCGACGTGATGGCGCTGAGCGGGCGGGTGACGTTGGAGCCGGGTGCGAGCGTCGGCGGCGACGTCATCTCGGCCGACCCTCCGTTGATCGCGGAGACGGCCACGGTGGGCGGCCGCGTGAGCGCGCAGGGGCTCCCCTCGGACTTCGACCCGGGCCGATATGTGACCGTGGGTCGAGTGGGGCTGTGGGTCGCCACCTCGATCTCGAGCCTGGCGCTGGGACTGCTCCTGCTGCTGTTCGCGCCACGGGCCGGCGAGTCGGTGATGGCCACCGCCTCGAAACGATTCGGGCTGTCGGTGGGGATCGGCTTCGCGGTCCTCTTCGGCCTGCCGATCGGCGCCGTGATCGCGATCGCCACGCTCGTGGGCATGCCGCTGGGGATCGGCGTGCTGCTCGCACTCGCCCTGGTGTGCTGGGTGGGCTACGTGGTCACCGCCCTGGTGCTGGGACGCGTGGTCGTGAAGCCGCCGAAATCCAGGCTGCTCGCCTTCGTAGCCGGGTGGCTCGTCCTGCGCCTGATCGCGATCGTGCCGGGCATCGGGGCACTCACCTGGTTCCTGGCCACGGTGTTCGGGTTGGGCGTCCTGGCGGTGGCGGCCCGCCATGCAGGGCGCGACCACAGGGGCGAGCTCACGTACGGGAGCACCGCCATCCCGCCGCCACCCGTGTCGGTCTCGACCAGCTGAGGCGAGGAGCCGTACCATCGGCAGCGTGACGCCACCCCTGATCCCCGTGCTCCACGTCGCCGGGTCTCGCCGCGAGGTGGGCAGGCAGATCGGATCGGCCTTCGCACCGCAGATCCGCGGGAACGTGACGACGAGCTTCGACGTACTGCCAGGACATCGCACCCGCAACGAACAACTGTCGTTGGCTGCCCAGTACCGCGAGCTCACGGCGCGCGAGCTCCCCTGGTTGGTGGAGGAGCTGGACGGGTGCGCCGAGGCCGCCGGCGTGGATCCTCTGGCGTTCTTCGCGGTGTCGATCGAGGAGATCTGGTACCTGCCGCGCGAGCGCGTCACGCACGGCCGGTGCAGCGACCTGGTGGCGGGGCCGCGCGCGACCGCGGAAGGCCACCTGCTCGTCGGGCACAACAACGACCTGTCCCCCGACGCCGAGCCGCACATCGTGGCCATCGAGCGAACCGTGCCCGGCGACCCGGTCACCTTCCAGCTCGGCGGCGCGCCGTGGCTGTCGGTCGGCTGGAACAGCGCGGGGCTCTCGCTCACCGGGAACGAGCTCTCGCCCAACGACGAGCGGGTGGGGATCAGCCGGTCGCTGCAGGTCTTCGAGATGCTGCGCGCGCGGAACCTGGAGGACATGGTGGCGGCGGCGGTGAGGCCCGATCGTGCGTCCAGCTACAACAACGTCCTCACCTCAGCCGGCGGCGACGCGGTGAACGTGGAGGGATCGGCCAGCGATGTCGAGCTCAGCGGACTCGATGACGACGATCACCTCGTGCACACGAACCACTACGTGTGCGAGCGGATGATCCCGTTCGAGGGCGACCCCGACTACGCCGTGCACTCCAACGTGCGGTACGAGCGAGCCCGGGAGCTGTTGGCGGCCGAGCCCGCGGGCAGTCTCACCGGCGAGCGACTCCGTGAGCTCCTCGCGGACCACCAGACGCGCCCCGACTCGCTATGCAAGCACCCCGAGTTCGGCACGCCGGACTCGAAGACCGTCTTCTGGTGCGTGGCCGACGTCACCGAAGGACGCATCACGTTCGGCCGCGGCAACCCCTGCGACTCGCAGGCGCAGACCTACGCCTTCGCCGACTACGGCGCCTGATCCTTCACCCCGCGGCTCGAAGTTGGTGCCGGGGGTCCTTGCCCTGTCTCGTTCCGTCTCCGATACTCTATGTGTAGGCTAACTATTCATCTATGGACACGCCACGCGGTACTTCCCCACCGCAGGAGGTGCTCGAGGTCGCCGACCGTCTCCACTCGGCCTCGATCCACCTGCTGCGGCGTGCGCGTGGCCGGGACGGCGAGCCGGGGCTCTCAGGGCCCCGGCTCTCCGCCCTGTCCGTGGTGGTGGTCGCCGGTCCCCTCACCGTGAGCGAACTCGCCGCCGCCGAGCAGGTGAGGCCGCCCACGATGACCCGGCTGGTAGACGGCCTGCAACAGGCGGCGCTCGTCACCCGGGAGCCAAATCCGAACGACGCCCGCTCCGTGCTGGTCCGTGCGACCGCCACCGGCAGGCTCGCTCTGTCCCGAGGCCGGTCCCGCCGGATCGAGGACCTGGCGGCGCGCCTGTGGAGGCTCTCCCCCGATGACCTGGGCACGCTCGCCGACGCGGCCACCCTCATGGAGCGGATCGCCGCCCCCAGCCCCCCGCACCCTTAGGCAGGCGAGAGCTCGCCCGCGACGACCTCGCCGGCGCGCAGGACCAACCGGGGCGTTAACAACAGGGCCATCTCCTCCAACGGGTTCCCCTCGTACAGCACGAGGTCCGCCTCCTTGCCCGCCTCGACCGTGCCCATGGTGTCCAGGCCCAGGAGGGCTGCGCCGTTCGCGGTCGCCGCCTGCATGGCACGCAGCGGTGTCATGCCCCAGTCCACCATGTACATCAGCTCGCGAGGGGCGTTGCCGTGCGGGTTGAACGGCGTGCCCGCGTCGGTGCCGCAGACGTGCAGCACCCCGGCACGTAGCGCGCGGCGCTGTGCGTCGCGCGCCGCCGCCTCCACCTCGCGAGCCTTCGTCACCGCGTACTCGGGCACCTCGTCGGCATGGTCGATGATCCCGCGCAGGGCGCAGATCGTGGGAGAGCGGTAGGTGCCGCGCGCCCGCATCTCTCGAGCGATCTCCGCGGTCATGAAGTTGCAGTGCTCCACCGAGTCCACGCCGGCCTGCACCGACGCCAGGATCCCCTCGGCCCCGATCGCGTGGGCCGCCACGGTTCGACCCCACGAGTGCGCCTCGTCCACCGCCGCCTCCAGCTCGGCGGGAGTGTAGGCCGTGAACGTGGCGCCGATGCCGGGCGTGAGCACGCCGCCGGTCGCCACGATCTTGATGGCGGTGGCACCCGCGCGGATCTCCTCGCGAACGGCCTTGCGCATGTCGTCGGGACCGTCGACCTCGCGCGCGAACCCGACGTTGTGCCCGTGCCCTCCCGTGATCGTCAGGGCATGGCCGGCCGCGAACACCCGCGGCCCGGGGATCAGTCCCCCGGCGACCGCCCGTGCGACGTCACAGCTCACACCGGCCATCCCACCCAGATCGCGCACGGTGGTGACCCCGTGCGCCAGGTGCCGCCGGAGGTTCGCCGACGCCTTCAGCGCCGCCAGCGCCGGCGTGAGCTCACGGCCCTCCGCAGCGAAATCTGCGACGCCGTCGAACTGCAGGTGCACGTGGACATCGATCAGGCCGGGGGTCAGGGTCCTGCCCGCACCCGGCTCCTCGCGTGCGGCGCGTGCTGCCCGTGGAGCGCGTGCGTGCGCGCCGACCCACTCGATCACCCCGGCGTTCACCAGCACGCCCTGCTTGGTCTTCAGGGCGCGGCCATCGAACACGGTGACGTCGGAGACGTACACGCCCACGGATCACTCACCCCAAGGGGGAACCGACTCACTGCCGTCCTCGCGGATGAAGCGGGTGCCGGCAAGCATGGTGACGACCATGGCGGCGCCGTCCGCGGTGGCCTCGAGCCGGTGCAGCGCCCCCGTGGGCACCACCACCGAGTCGCCCGGGCCGATCGGGTGGATCTCGTCGTCGATGAACATCGTGCCGCTGCCGGCCGCCACGTTGAACACCTCCTGGTGGTCGTGTCGATGCGCCGGCAACGTCCCGCTCGGCGGCATCTCGACCCGGTACAGGATGCACTCCGCAGCGCCGCGGGAGGGGGATGCGAACCCGGTGATCGTGTTGCCTCCTAGGTCGAAGCTCGGCTGGTCGTCGGCACGCACCACTGGCATGGATGAACCTCCTGGGTCGGTGCCGGGCATCATGCCACTGTCCACGACGGTCGTCAGGACCTCCTCGGCCGTGGACGTCGTTGCGCTCCGGTAGGATGCCGGGTCATGCCGTCCGGCGGCCCCCCCGGCCGGTACGTCGTTTCCGAGGAGGCTGCACCCGTGCTGGACGTGGCGAAGATGGCGGTCGAGGCCGCACTGAAGGCCGGCGCCGACTACGCCGACACACGCGTCGGCACCGACCTCACCGAGGGCATCACGGTTCGCAACCAGGAGATGGAGGGGATCGACCGCTCCGAATCCACGGGCCTCGGCGTGCGGGTCCTGGTCAACGGTCGGTGGGGATTCGCCGCCACCGCGCGCCTGGACGAGAGCGAGATCGCCCACACCGCGGCCGCCGCCGTCCAGATCGCGAAGGCGGCCGCCCGGCTCCCCGGCGAGGCGGTGTCCTTGTCTGCGGTGGACCCGGTGGAGGGCTCGTGGCGCAGCCCCATGAGCGAAGACCCCTTCACCGTCCCGCTGGAGGAGAAGATCGCCCTGCTGATGGAGGCGACGCGCCGCATGCAGGGAGTGAAGGGCGTCACGTTCGCCGAGGGCGGGATGGATCTGTTCCGGCGTAGCACCTGGTTCGCCTCCAGCGAGGGTGCGGCGATCGATCAGGTGACCACGCATTCGGGAGCCGGCCTGGAAGCCACGGCCGTCGACGACGGGGAGATGCAGCAACGCTCGTTCCCCAACTCGTTCCGCGGCCACGTGAAGGCCAACGGGTACGAGCACATCCGTACCTTGGGTCTGGTCGAGGAGGCCGAACACACCGCGACGCAGGCGGTCGAGTTGCTCCGCGCGCCGGAGTGTCCAACCGAGATCACCACGCTGATCCTGGACAGCGGTCAGATGGAGCTCCAGGTGCACGAGTCGATCGGGCACGCGGTGGAGCTCGATCGCGTGCTGGGCATGGAGGAGGCCTATGCGGGTTCGTCGTTCGTGCGACCCCAGGACCGGGGGACGCTCCGCTACGCCAGCCCGCTGGTCTCCATCACGGCCGACGCCTCGTTGCCGGGCGGGCTCGGCTCGTTCGGCTGGGACGACGAGGGTGTCCCGGCTCAGCGCACGCCGATCATCGTGGACGGGGTGTTCCAGCACTTCATCTCCAGTCGGGAGACCGCCACGAGGATCGGCGATGTCTCGCAGGGAGCCATGCGCGCCGACGGCTGGCAGCACCTGCCCCTGATCCGCATGACGAACATCTCGCTGGAGCCGCGCGAGGGTTCCCTGGCCGACATCATCGGTGACACGAAAAACGGCATCTACATGTGCACGAACCAGTCCTGGTCGATCGACGACAAGCGCGTGAACTTCCAGTTCGGATGCGAGATCGCCTGGCGCATCCGGGACGGCAAGGTGACCACCATGTACCGGAACCCGAACTACGCCGGCATCACCACCGAGTTCTGGGGGTCGTGCGACGCGGTGGCCGGGCGCGAGGAGTGGACCCTGTGGGGCACACCGAACTGCGGGAAAGGGCAGCCACCGCAGGTCGGGCGCGTGGGGCACGGCGCCTCGCCCGCCCGCTTCCGCGACGTCCAGGTGGGGGTGCGCTGATGCCGGGCCTGATCGGCCGCGACGGGTTCGAGCAGGTGGCACGGGCGGCGCTGGATCTGAACGGCGTCGATGGTGTGGAGGTCCTGTTCCTGCACGAGTTCGGCGGGCTCACGCGGTTCGCGTCCTCCGAGATCCATCAGAGCACCTACCGTGAGGACACGGCCCTGCGGGTGCGCGTGGTCACACAGGACCGCGTGGGCGTGGCCTCATCCAACGATTTCAGCGTCGAGGGCGCCCGCAGGGCCGCTCAGAGCGCCAAGGAGCTCGCCTCGGTTGTCGGGGCCGATCCGCTCTTCCCCGGTCTGGCGGGACCCACGGAACCCAGGGCGCACGAGTCCTTCGACGAGGCGACGGCAGCGACCACCCCGGAGGAGCGAGCGGAGGCCGTGGCTCAGCTCGTCGGGCGCTGTCCACCGGGGTTCACGGCGGCCGGGGCCTACGAGACCATGGCGGTGGAGATCGGTGTGGCCACCACGGCCGGCCAGGTCGTGTGGCAGCCCACCACGCAGGCCTCGCTCACCACGGTGATCTCCGGCGGCGAGGGGGGCAACGGCTTCGCCGAGGCGTTCACCGCCGGCGCCGCCGAGGTGGATCCGGAGGCGATCGGCGCGCGGGCGGCGGACAAGGCCGTGGCGTCGCAACGCCCGAAGCCGCTGGAGCCCGGGCCCTACACGGTGGTGCTGGAGCCGGCCGCGGTCTCGACCTTGGTGGGCTTCCTAGCCTGGATCGGCCTGGGCGGCCGCTATCTGGCGGAGGGACGGTCGTGTCTGTCCGGGAAGGAGGGGCAGCAGGTGATCGCTCCCAGCCTGTCGATCTGGGACGACGCGGCTGACCCGGCGACGCTCGGCGCCACGTTCGACTTCGAGGGCGTGCCACGGCAACGGGTCGACATGATCGCAGACGGGGTGTTCCTGGGCGGCGTGTACGACATGCGCACCGCCCAGCAGACGGGCCGGCAGAGCACGGGCCACGCGCTTCCCTCGCCGAACCCCGACGGCCCGTTCCCCCTCAACATGTTCATGTCGACCGGCGACGCCACGGTCGAGGAGATGATCGGATCCACCGCGCACGGGGTGCTCGTCACGCGCTTCCACTACTCCAACGTGGTGAACCCGATCGATTCCAGCATCACGGGCATGACGCGCGACGGCACGTTCCAGATCTCGGGAGGAGAGGTCGCCGGACCCGTCATGAACTTCCGCTTCACGCAATCGATCCTGGAGGCGTTGTCGGCGGTATCCATGGTGGGCCGTGAGACGCAGCTCGCCAGCGAGTTCTTCTTCAGCGCCTCCCGGGTGCCCGCCCTGAAGATCGACCGCTTCAACTTCAGCAGCCGCAGCGACCACTAAGCCGGGCGTGAGGGGCGCGCCAGCTTCAGCGCCAGGACCGGGCACGCCGAGACCGCACGCCTGGCGTGGACCTCCAGGGCCGGGCCGATGTCGCCACTGTGGATGATGGGGAAGCCCCAGTCGTCCAGGCGGATCCGCTCGGGGAGCAGGTCCGCGCACAGGCCGTGGCCGTCGCAGGCGATCGGGTCAACGGTGAGCCGGCTCGGCGCGCTCATGTCGGCCCGCGGTCGTCGCCCAGCGGCAGCACCGGCTCGTGCACGGTGGCCGAGCAGGTGCCGGCACGGTGGCGTCGGACCTCGTCGCCGAAGACAGTGAGGGCGGTCCGCACGAACCGCACGGCGCCGTCGGGAAGCCGGCAGGCGCCCCGGCCCTCGACGTCGCCGGCCCACCGCAGCAGGCGGTCGGTGACGGTGGTGTCGGCCTCGCGCCGGGCGAGCTGCGCCAGGCCGCCTCCGATCGCCGCCAGGCCGTGCACGCACGGACCACACTGGTCAGCCGTCTGGCGGGCGAACCACCGTGCGACACGTGCCGACTCCACCACACCGCACACGCCTGCCGGCAAGAAGGCCACCACCCCCGAACCCAGGGCCGCACCCAGCGGCCGAAGATCGGCGTCGCTCAACCGCCCCGCGGCTGCATGCGCGGCGCTCACCCACGATCCGAAGTAGCCGCCCACCAAGACGGCCGAGAAGTTTTGCGTGGTCCCGCCGACGGCGCTGAGAAGCGTCGTGACCGGCGTGCCGGACGCCATCTCGTAAACGCCGGGGTTCGCCACCGCGCCCGAGACCGTCACGAGGCGGGTTCCGGGTTCATGCTCGGTGCCGACGCCGCGGAACCACGCGGCGCCGAAGGCCGCGATCTGCGCCAGGTGCGCCAGGGTCTCCACGTTCTGCACGAGCGTGGGCCGTCCACCGACGCCCCGCTCGAACGGACGTGGCGGCGCTGCGCTGGGGATCGCCGGTCCCCTATCGATCAGGCGCACCAGCGACCGTTCCTCACCCGCCACGTAGCGAGCCGGTATCGACACGATGCGCGTCGCCGCCAGCAGCGGGGTCGTGCGGCGTTCCTGGAGCGCTCGCCGCACGGAGGCATGCGCATCGGCCTCGCCCTCGTCGATCCCGATGACGATCTGCCCTGCGCCCACGGCGGCCGCCGCCACCAACGCGCCGTCCAGCACGAGGTGAGGGCGTGTGACGAGCAGCAGCCGGTCCTTGCGGCTGGCGGGCTCACCCTCGGATCCGTTCACCACCACGACCGGCCGACCGCGACGGCCGGCGGCCACCGCCCGCAGCTTCACAGCGGTGGGGAACGCCGCGCCGCCGCAGCCGCGCAGGGCCGACGCCTCGACCTCCAGCATCAGGCGCTCGTCGGGCCGGGCGCCGGGCGTCGGCGGAGCGGGCATCGTGGAGCGGTGGGCGCCGAGGTCCACCCACCCACCGTGCACCGCCGGACGCGCCAGCAGGCGCGGCAGTCCGGAGGGGCCGACGAGCGGCTCGGTCGCCATCTCTGAGATCGCCATCTGTCTCCCTTTCAGCGTGTCAGCGCGAGCTTCACCTGGCCGCGGGTGGTACCCGACCCGTCGATCACCTGCAACACGGCATCGAACGTGACGGCGTCGCCGACCGCGTCGGCCAGCTGCGCACTGATGTGGCCGTTGTCGACACCGCCGAGCGTTCCCTGGAACCGGTTCTGGTCGTCCCGCGGGCCCAGTGAGATACGGCCGCCCTGCACGTAGAGCCCGCCGGTCTGCGCGAGCTGCCCGTGGAGGCGGATATCGACCAACAATCCGGCGTCACCCGACAGCGTCCCCACGAATTCGAGATCGACCCCCCCTCCGGCCGCCTGCTGCTGCGTCACCGTTCCATCGAACGTCGAGGTGGCCGGCAGCACCAGCGGTGCGGCGACGGTGCCCACCGTCGAGCCGTCGCCGCCCGCCGAGCGGGTCCCGACCGAGGCGACCTGGGCCAGGAGCTGCGGCGGCGTCCCTGCACGACCGGCCCAGCCGGCCGCCAGGGGACCCACGGCCAGCCAGCCCACCAGCGCGACCGAAGTCAGCCCGCCGGCGGCGAGCGCCAGCCCCCGCGCGGTGTCCCGCTGCGCCGGGTCCCGTCCCGCTCGCCACGCCGCTGCGGCCAGCACCGAGCCCACGCAGATCGCGACCACGGCGAGCATCCATGACCGACGTGTGTCGCTTCCCGTGCCGAGGCCGTGCAGGACCGCGACCGGCCAGCAGCCGTACGCGAGCCAGTGCACCGTGCGCCAGGAGCGGAACCCGAGCCGTGCGCGCAGCAGGCTCGTGAGGATCAGCGCCAGGAACAGGTCGAACGCGAGGGCACCCAGACCCAGCCACAGGGGCCGGTACGCCGAGGTGAACGGCAAGACGGCGTCGAGCCACCGGATCGGCGCGAAGCCGTCGATCACCGTGGACGAGACGTGCACCACGATGAAGGCCACGGCCAGCAGGGAGAGGTTGCGGTGCAGACCCTGGGTGACGAACCGGGGCCAGCGCGGCGAGCTCCACTGCATCGCGCCCGTCAGGCCGAGCACCATCACGCCCGTTAGCAACAGGAGCGACACCACACCGGTCCCCCGCGTGAGGTACCAGAGGGCCCGGCTGCCTGCGCTGCCGGCGGCGAGCACCCCGGTCACGCCGTCGCCCCCTGCGGCCATCCCGCCACGCGGACCACCGAGCCGTCGGGTGTGACGAGCCGTGCGTGCAGGCCCAGGCCGGCGAGCCAGGCGGGCGCCGACGATCCCCGCACGATGGAGGCAGTGGCGGCCACGTTGGCGTCCACGCAGGACGCCGCCGTCACGGTCACCGTGCGCCACACCACCTGCGCGGGCGCGCCCGTGCGCGGATCCACGATGTGATGGAGCTCCCGGTTGTCGATCCGCCACCGGCGCACCGTGGTGCTGGAGGTCGCGAGTCCGCCGGCGGCGATCCCAACCGTCTCGTCGGCGGCGCCCTCGTGCGTGTCCCCGATGCCAACGGCCCATCCACCCCGGGGCGGTGGGCCAGCAACGGCGAGGTCGCCTCCCAGGCTCACCAGCACGCCGGTGTTCGCCGACCTGCTGGCGGCCGCCGCCGCCCGGTCCGCCGCCAACGCCTTCGCGGTCGCCCCGAGGTCGAGCCCGGATCCCGCGGGCACGCGGATCCGGGCTCCCTCGAGGTCGACCTCGACCCGGCGCCATCCCGGCGCGGGCCGGACACGGCCACGCGGACCCGGGCCATCGGACATCACAGCGCGGAAGTCCCGGTCGTAGCCGTTGCCGATCAGCGCGGCCCCGACGGTGGGATCCACATCGCCGTCTGTCAGCCGAGCGGCCCGGAGCGCGACCCCCACGGCCTCGAGCAGGAGCGGCCCCACCGGGACCCATCGGCCGGAGCCGGCGTTCACACGGGCCAGGTCGGAATCGTCGCGGAACCGGCTGCACGCACGGTCGATCGCCGCCACCTCACGCTGCACCTCCAGGACGGCCGGCACCACGGCACCAACGTCGGCGGTCACCACCACCGCGGTGGTGCCGAGGGAGGGGAACCGCACCCGGCTCAGAGCGTCCATCACGAACCACCCGAGGTCGCCGCGCGCGCGCCCCCGCCGCCGCCCTGTCGGGCGGGCGCTGCCGGCGCGGGTTGCAGAGCGTCTCCGGTGTCGGTGCTGGGGCCGATGACCACCGACGCCTGAGAGTCGATCGTGCCGGCCCGGGAGGTATCGCCCGAACCGCGGCTCGTGACGGCCCCCGTCTGGGCCTTGGCCACGACGAAGGAGACCACCGTGGACAGGCCGACCGCCCCGGCCAGTGCCCACCGCGTGAGGCGTCCGATGCGGCGAACGCCGGCGTCGCGGGTGTGCGGACTCGGTGCCATGCATCGCTCCTTCTTCGAGGGGCGGTTCGCCCGCCGGCCGCCGGGGCGCGGGCACGGCGAACCGCCTCGGTCACGACCAGCGTGCCCGCCACCGCTGGGAGGATGGGCACAACGACCTGTGGATCCGCTGAGATGGCGGACGGATCGACACCCGGGCCGGTCACGCCGCGAGGTACCCTGTCGCCCCGAGAGCCGTGCGCCGAGGAGGGACCATGCAGGTCGGAGAGATCATGCACACGGACGTGAAGACGGCCGAGGCCGAGGACACGTTCGCCGACGTCGCGAAGGTGATGCGCACGAACGGGATCTCCTCGGTGGTGGTGATGAACGGCACGAAGCTGGCCGGCATCGTCACCGAGCGCGACATCGTGAACCTGGTTGCGTCCGGCGGCGACCCGCAGAGCGTGAAGGCGGCCGAAGGCATGACCCGGAGCGACATCGAGACCGTGGGCTCCAAGACCGACATCGCCGAGGCCGCCGACCACATGGCCAAGCGCAACATCCGGCACCTTCCCGTGGTGGACCGGGGCAAGCTGGTGGGGATCATCTCGATCCGCGACCTCACGCGCTGGGCGGCCGATGAGCTCGCCGGTGGGCACGAGATGCCCGACATCGCGCGCAGCCACACGGCGCTGAAGGCCGCCAGCTCGCTCCAGCGCCAGCGCGGCAAGGGCTGACGGCCGGCTCCTACTCCCGGGAGGCTCGTTCGAACGGCTCGTGCGGGCGTTCGAGCGAGCCGAGCTGTGCGATATCGCGGCGGAAGAACAGCGCCACGGTCCAGTCCAGCATGATGCGGACCTTGCGCCCGACGGTGGGCATCTGCGCAAGGTGGTAGCTGCGGTGGAGGAACCACGCGGGGAAGCCGCGGAGCTTGATGCCCAGGACCTTCGCCACTCCATGGTAGCGGCCCAGGGCGCACAGGCCGCCCAGGTTCCGCCACGTGAACGGGCGTGGCTCGCCGCCCTCGATCGAGGCGATGACGTTGGCGGCCAGCCGGCGCGCCTGCCGCAGCGCGTACTGCGCCGTCGGCGGCGTGATGGTGCCGGTCACGCGGTCGGGCACCGCCGCCACGTCGCCCGCCGCCCACGCATCGGTCACGCCCACCACGCGCAGGCACTCGTCCGCGAGGATCCGGCCGGCGTCGTCGGTGGGCAGGCCGGATCGGCGGGGCAGCGGCGAGGGCTTCACGCCGGCCGTCCACACCAACGTGTGTGCACGGAAGCGTTGGCCGTCGGACAGCACGATCCGCCCGCCGGTGGCGGACTCCAGGCGTGTGCCGAGTGCCACCTCGATGTCGCGGGCCTGCAGCCGCTCGCGCGCATAGTCGGCCAGATCCTCGCCCAGCTCGGGGAGGATCCGCTCGGCGGCCTCCACCAGCACCCATCGCAGGTCGTGCGGGTGGAGCGTCGGGTAGAGCTTCAGGACGCCGCGCGCCAGATCCTCGAGCTCCGCAAGTGCCTCGACGCCGGCGTACCCACCGCCGACGAACACGAACGTGAGCAGTTCGCGGCGCAGATCCTCGTCGTGCGTCTGGGCCGCGGTGTCCAGAGCCGACAGGACCCGGTTGCGAAGATAGATGGCCTCGGTCACGGTCTTGAAGCCGATACCGTGCCCGGCCAGCCCGGGAACGGCGAGCGTGCGTGAGCGCGACCCCGTACCCAGGATCAGGATGTCGTACGGCTCCTCGTGCGTGCTGCCGTCGGGCATCTGGATCGTGGCGGATCTTGCGGCGTGATCCACGCGCATGACCTCGCCGATCAGGAGCCGCGTCGTGCGCAGCACCTGGCGCAGCGGCACCACTACGGCTCGCGGATCGATCGTGCCGGAGGCCACCTCGGGAAGGAACGGCTGGTACAGCATGAAGTTCTCCGGGTTCACCAAGGTGATGGTGTGGCCCGCCCGCGTGAGCCGTTCGAGCTTGCGCGCCGCGTACATGCCGATGAAGCCGCCACCCACGATCAGGATCCGCCTGGTGCTCATAGCCCGAGCAACGTCTGCAGCAGCTCGTCCAATCCCCGGACCGAGGCGTCGGCCTCGGCCAGCTGTTCGTCGGTGGGATCGTCCGGCGCCTCGCCGCGCAGCACCCACACCGCGTGCATGCCGATCTGCCGGGCCGGGCGGACGTCGTAGTCCAGACGGTCCCCCACCATGACCGTGTTCGCCGGCTCCTCACCGGCGAGCGTCAGCCCGTGGGCGAAGAACCGGGGATCGGGTTTCGCCAGGCCCACGTCGTCGGAGACGCCCCAGACCTCGATGAACGGGTCGATCCCGTCCCGCGTCAGCGCCGTGCGCACCAGGCTGGGCTGGTTCGCGAGGATGCCCAGGCGGTAGCGCCCCCACAGCGCCTCCAGGCACGGCAGGACGTCGGGGTACAGGGCCTCGGGCGGGTACGCCCAGTGCGCGCTGGCCCGCCGCTCCACCGGCTCCACGTCGGCGCCGGCGCCCAGGAACCGCTCGGTGAGGCGACGGCGGAACGAGCCCGACTGCGCGGCGCGCGCGGCCGCGTACTCCTCGTCGAACTCCCGGTCGGTGAAGACCGCGCCCGACTCGCGCAGGGCGTGGTTCCACGCACGCGCGTATACGGAGTCGTCGTACATCACGCCGCCGATGTCCAGGAACACCACGCGGAGATCGGCGCCGGTCACCCGCCGAACCTCGACGGCAGGCCTCGGGCGCGAACCTGCCGGAGCGACCAGGAGAACAGCCGCGCTGCCCCCAGCACGTACAGGACGTCGATCACGAACGCCAGCGCGAGCCCGCGTCCCGGGAAGCCTGCGCCCCCGAGTAGGACCGGCCGCATCCCCTCGAACACGTGCGACGCAGGGACGAAGAACGCGACCCCCCGCATCACGACCGGCAGCGTGTCCACCGTCGAGACCTCGAGGACGGGCGCGGCAGCGGACACGCCCGCCATCCTAACGACAAGTCCGGACCGAAGGAGGGCGGGACCTGTAGGTCCCGCCCTCCTCCACCGAACGATCGTTCGAGCCTGCGCTCCTCAGCAGGGGAACAGGCTGGAGAACGACCGACACACGTCCGCCAGTGTGACGGACACGCCGTTGGTCGTGTCGGTGAGCACGATGTTCGAGTAGGTGACCTGCGCCAGGACGAGCTGCTGTCCGGACGGACAGGTGAATCCACCGGCCGACAGCGGACCGGCCGTCAGGCTCGCCTTGACCCGACCGTTCCTGGACTGGAACGACCCTCCCGCGCTCACCTGGGCCGCCACGGTCTCCTTGTTGGCGGCCTTCGGGTGGTTCCCGCCGCCGTTGATGCATGCGTAGATCGCGGTGGCGTCGGCGGTCAGCGTGTAGTCGATGTTCTCGTTGCCGAGGCCTGCCTCATCCCAGGTCACGACCAGGGCTCCGCTCCCGTCGATCGATGCCGACG
>JBDUEF010000036.1:0-19314 GCA_040002535.1 Actinomycetota bacterium
AGGACATGTCCGTGTACTCGCTCGAGGACTACACGAACATCAAGCACGTGATGGTGTCGCTGGACTAGGCGTAACTCGTCTGGCTCATACTAGCTGCGGAGTCGGACGCCGTGCGGCGTCCGGCACCGCGAGAGGAGATCGTGATGGCCGTCCGTCCCTACCTGGTGAACGGTGACTGGCGCACCGGCCAGGGCACCTTCGAGGTGAAGAGCCCCTTCGACGACGCCGTCGTCGCCGAGATCGCCGTGCCGACGGCCGCCGACGTGGAGGAGGCCGCGGCCACCGCAGCGGCCACGTTCGAGAAGTCGAGCAGGTTGCCGATCCACGTGCGCAGCGAGGCGCTCGACCACATCTCCCGCCGCCTCGCGGAGAACATCGACGCGAACGCCAAGCTGATCGCCGCCGAGGGCGGCAAGCCGATGAAGTGGGCGACCGTGGAGGCCACCCGGGCGGCATCCACCTTCCGCTGGGCGTCCGAGGTTATCCGCCACGGCAACGACGAGCTGACGCGCCTCGACACCGAGGCGGCCTTCGCCGGTCGTCTCGGGTTGCTGCGCCGCTTCCCGGTCGGGCCGGTCCTGGGCATCACGCCCTTCAACTTCCCGCTGAACCTGGTGGCGCACAAGGTGGCGCCGGCCCTGGGCGTGGGCGCGCCGATCGTCGTGAAGCCGGCCAGCGCCACACCGATCGGCTCGCTGGTGCTGGCGGAGCTGTTCGCCGAGACCGACCTGCCCAAGGGCATGTACCAGGTGCTGCCGGTGAGCTCGAAGGTGGCCGACGGCATGGCCCGCGACGATCGCTACCGCAAGATCAGCTTCACCGGGTCGGCAGCGATCGGCTGGTACCTGAAGGGACTCGACCCGAAGAAGCGCGTGACGCTGGAGCTCGGCGGCAACGCCGGCGTGATCGTGCACGCCGACGCCGACCTGGACCTGGCCGCACAGCGGGTGGCGTTCGGCGGTTACTACCAGGCCGGCCAGAGCTGCATCAGCGTGCAGCGCGTGCTGGTGGCCTCGGAGGTCTACGAGGACTTCGCCGCGCGCCTCACCAAGCAGGTGGAGCAGCTGAAGGTGGGCGACCCCATGGATCCGACCGTCGACGTCGGTCCGGTCATCAACCGGGGAGAGGTCGACAGGATCCAGGAGTGGGTGAACGAGGCCGTGTCACAGGGGGCGGAGGTGCTCACCGGAGGCTCCGCCGATGGGCCGTTCTTCCAACCGACCCTGCTCAGCCAGACCACGCCGGAGATGAAGGTGCGATGCGAGGAGGTCTTCGGGCCGGTCACCACGATCAGCCCGTATCAGACCTTCGAGGAGGCGCTGGCCGAGGTGAACAACTCGAAGTACGGGCTGCAGGCCGGCGTGTTCACGAACGACATCACCCGCGCCTTCGAGGCGCACCGCACACTGGACGTGGGTGGCGTGATCATCAACGACGTGAGCGCGTTCCGCGCCGACCAGATGCCCTACGGCGGGTCGAAGGACTCGGGATTCGGCCGCGAGGGCCTGCGCTTCGCCATGGAGGAGATGACCGACCCCCGCATCATGGTCCTGTCGCACGTGCCGCTCTAGACACGCGCATCGTGGACGGAACGGGGAGCCCGCTGCGGGCTCCCTGTTCCGCGTTCGGCTACCGATAGACGCCGTTGTGGCCGATCGAGTAACGACCAGGCTGGGGGAACAGGGTGAGGCCGTGTGGGTCGGTGCCCACCGCGATCGTGTGCAGCAGCGTGCCGGTCGCGGTCGCGATCACCGACACGGTCGCGTCGTACCGGTTCGACGCCCACAGCTGCCGTCCGTCCGCGGAGACCTGCATCATGTCGGGACTACCGCCCACGCGCCAGGTGCCCACCACCCGGTGGCTCGAGAAGTCGATCACGGAGATGGTCCCCGCGAGCCGGTTCGAGACGTAGAGCTGTTTCGTGTCGCGGCTCACACAGAAGCCGTGCGCCCCCGAACCCGTCGGGATGAAACCGTTCTCTTCCATCCTCACGGGGTCGACGATCGACACCCCCCCGCGGCCCTGGTTGGCGACGAAGAAGACCGATCCGTCGGGAGCGAGCTTCACGTCGACCGGCAGTCCGCCGACCCGCAGCGTCCCGACGACCTTCATCCGAGGGACGCTCACCTTCACGATCTCGCCGGTGAACTCGGTGCTCAGCAGGAGGTAGCGGCCGTCGGCCGAGAAGTCCAGGTGGTCGGCGCCCGCCCACGGGATCGGAACGCTGCCCACGCGGTGCCAGGTTGCCGGGTCGAAGAAGATGAGCTGGCCGAGGCGTTCGGCCACGTCGATCGCGAGCGAACCGTCGGGCGTGAAGTACAGGTTGTAGGGGTCGGGCACGGGGATCGTCCTGATCGGTCGCCCGGTGCGCGGCTCGATCTCCGTCAACGTACCGCTGGAGGTGTTGCCGACGTAGAGGTGCCGCAGGTCCCACGAGGGCGTCACGTGCTGCGGACCGATGCCGACCGGGAAGGTCCGCACGACCTGGTACGTGGAGGGATCGATGACCGTCACCGTGTTCGACCCGTTGTTCGGCACGTAGACCAGCGGCTTGATCGAGGCGACCTGCCGCGCGAGCGCCGGATCGGTCATGGCGAGATAGACATTGCGCGATCGGCCGGGCGCGACTACGGTCGTGGCCGCGGGCGCGAGCGTGGCGGTGACGACCGTGGTCACCGCGGCGTTCCGTGCTCCTCCCAGGATGAGCGAGCCGGCCCCGGTCGAGACCGCAGCCGCGTCGGAGACGGCGGCAGGAAGGTGGCCCTGGGTGCGGACCTCTCCCGTTTCGGGGTTCACGACCACCACCGTGTCGAGCGCGTCGCCGCGCACGTCTCGGCCTCCCGCCACGTAGGCGAGTCCCCCGATCGTGAAGGCCGAGGCATGTCCCGTCGGCACCGGGAGGCGACCGATCCTGGTGAGGTTCCCCGAGGTCGTGTCGAGCCCGAACACCGAGTCGACGAGACCGTTCGCCGACTGCCCACCGGCGATCACGATCGTCGAGCCGACCGCGGTGACGGCGGGATACCGCAGGCCCTGCGGGAGCTCGGCGACGCTCTCGAAGCGGCGCCCGTCCACCGTGGCGTAGACGGTGGACTGCGGCGAGGAGCCGTCGAAGCCACCGACGAGATAGGCGGTGTTCCCGACGGATGCGGCCGCCAGATCGGAGAGCGCCACCGGCAGGTGGCCGGCCGGAGAGGACCTCCCGGTGGCGGGGTCGAAGGACCGCACGAGATCGGTGCCTGTGGAGGCACCTCCGCCGAAGACATAGAGCAGGCCGCCGAGCATGGCGCCGGCGGCGTCGTGGAACGCGCTCGACATCGATCCCAGGGAGACGAGCTTCCCGTTCGACGGATCGAGCGAGAAGACGCCGGCCGACGAGGTGCCGGAGGCATCGAGGCCCCCTGCGACGAGCACCTTCTTCCCGTCCAGGACCGCCACCTCTCGCTGGATCGGTGCAGCGAGCCGGTACGGGGCGAGGCCGATCGACAGCTCCGTGCGGTCCGACGCCGATCCGTCCGGCGAGGCGCTCGCTCGCGACGAGGGCGCCGGACCCGCTGTGGATCGCGCCGCGGGGCCCGTTACGGGGCCGCAGGCCGAAAGCGTGACGGCCAGCGCCAGGAACAACGCCAACGCCAGGTGCCGGGCCGTACCGTTCCTGCCGTTCGGCGGTCCGTCAGAGGTCACGGATCATCTCGACGGCCGGCCGGCTGGTCGCTCGGAGCATCCCGACACCGGCCGCCACCACCGCGGTGGTCACGGCGGCGCCGAGCACGACCAGGTAGCTCCAGGGAACGGAGAGCTGCTCGGGCGGTGGGTCGAACACCCCCGTCAAGATCTTCACGATCACGAACGCGATCCCCCAGCCGGACAGCGCCCCCAGCGCGAGTCCGCCGATCGCCATGTAGGTGGCCTCGCTCCAGACGAACGTGGCGAGCTGGCTCCGCCGGGCGCCCAGTGCCGAGGCGATCGCGAACGTCCGCCGCCGCTCCGCCAGGCCGAGTGCCAGGACCAGCCCCGAGGCGCCCGCCGCCATCACCAGCGCGAAGACGAGTTGCAGCCTCGTCAAGCCGGCGAGGTCGATGGCGGTGAGCCCCGACAGCGTGATCCGCTGTTGTGTGACGATGTCCCGGACCGTGGCGCCCGACGCCGCCCCGAGCCCGGACCGGATGCTCGCGGCCACCGCGGGCGGCGACCCGCTCGTCCTCACCAGCAGCGTCTGGGGCGCGGCGTTGCCGGTCACCTGCGCCACGTAGGCGGCGTTCGCGATGAGGAACGAGTCGTGCGGCGCGGTGGGGAACTCGCGCGCTATCCCCACGTAGTGGAACGCCACGGCGTGGTAGCTGTGGTCGCTCGCGAACTGGAGGCGCAGCCGGAGCAGGTCCCCGGGTTGGAGCTGGAAGTCGTGCACGGTCTCGTCGGACACGAGCACGGCGTCCGGGCGGGCCGCCAGCGTGGCCAGCGACGCCTGGGCGTCGCCGCCCGAGAAGAAGGCGTTCGACATCGGGGTCGCTCGGCCGATCGTGGCCGGGTCGATCCCATAGAGATCCTGCAGGTCGTTGCCGACGTAGGCGAACCGGTGCTGCATCGGCTCGGCCGCGACCACGCCCGGCAGGCTGCGCACGGTCGCGGCCAGGGTCGCCGGCAGTCCGGTGGCCGCGGCGGTGGTGACCGATACGTCGGCGCCGTTCGTGAGCTGCGCGTCGACGCGAGCCTGTGCGGCATAGGTCGTGTTGAAGATGCCGACCGACAGCGCGAACGAGGCGGCGAGCGCCATCAGCACCAGGCCGCGCGAGAGGGATCGCCGTTGCCGCGACATCGAGGACGCGACGACGCCCGACAGGCCGTGCGCGGCCGGACGCCACAGGCCGGCCAGCACCCCGCGGCCACGGGCGAGTCCGGCCGTCGCGAGGCGCCAGGTGAGCAGCGCGGAGCCGATCCACAGGAGCAGCGGAGCGAGCAGTGTGAGATAGCTCACGGAGATCGTCGGCACCCCCTCGGGCGCGAGCACCACCTGGTAGCCGCCGCGCACCGCCTGCCAGTAGATCAGACCGCCGGTAGCCAGGCAGGCGAGATCGAGGTACAGCCGTGACCACAGGGGCCGGTGTGCCGTCCCGATCGCCGCCTGCGCGCCACGGACCGTCAAGGTCCGGGCATCCTGCCGCGCCGGCAGCACGATCGTGGCCAGCGACAGACCCAGCCCGCCGATCGTGGCGGCGACGATCCACGTGAGGGCCTGCGCGTGCGTAGCGCCGAAGCTCGACGTCGCGAACGCGGCGCGCCCGATGAGGCCGGCGACGAGGAGACCGAGCGCGACGCCTATCCCCCCGGTGGCCACGGCCTCGAAGGCCGCCAGCTGCACGATCCGGCGGGGGGACGCGCCACGGGTCCGAAGCAGCGCCTGCTCTCGCCGGCGTCGTGGCCGGGACGCCGACGCGATGGCCGACGTCAGGAGTCCCGCGAGCACCACACCGGGCACGCCCAGGAACAGGAAGAGCAACTCGGCGTAGATCGCATCGGAGCGGGCGCCGTCGAGCTGGGCGGCGAGGTTGTCCCCGACGAGACCGCCGCCGGCGAGCGCGGCTTCCAGGTTCTTCGCCCGACCCACGACCTGCGCGAAGGCGGCGCCTGGATCGGCGGGGAGCGCTCCCGCGAGCTCGGCGTGGATCTGCGTCGTGGTGGTTCCGGAGGCCGCGTCGGCGAAGAGACGCTGCCAGGCGGTGTCTGCGAGGAGCATGACGTTGTCGGGTGGAGCGATGGGAGCCGAGCCGGGGGCGACGCCGATCGCCTGGAACAGGGAGTCCGCCGCCGGGAGGTCGACGATGCCGGTGACCGTGAGCTGAGCGGGGGCCTGGCCGGGGCGATCGACTTTGACCACGGTGCCGACACCGGCGCCCAGGTTCGCCGCCGTCTGTTGCGCGAGGAGCACGCCGTCATGGGCGCCGACCAGGTAGCGGATCTCACCGGGGAACGTGGAGGCGTAGTCCGCCGGCAGGCCGAGCACCTGGCCGGGCCCGGTCGTGCGTACCGAGCCGCGCCCAGAGGCGCGGAACCCACCCGTGTCGGCGAATCCGACGGGCGCGGCCACGGTGATGCCGGGCGCGCCCGTGACGGTCGCGAGCGTCTTCGCCGGGTCGGCGCCCGGTGACAGGCGGACCTGCCAATCGACGGGAACGGACGACACGGCCCGGGAGGTCATCTCTGCCCGGCTGGACGCGAAGAACGTCCCGAGCGACGCGAACATGGCGACGGCCACGGCCACGCCCAGCGTCTGACCAGCGAGACGCATCGCGCGCCGCCGGAACAATCCCGCGAGCCAGGTCAGACCAAGGATGGCGCCACCTCCGTGGTGAGCGTGCCGACGGAGATCGTCCAGCGCACGGGGAACACCGCCGCGACCGAGAGGTCGTGGGTCGCCACGACCGTCGCCGCGCCGACGTCGTCCAGGGTTGCCAGCAGGCCGGCCATGACGAGCGCGGCGGTCTCGTGATCCAGCTGCCCCGTGGGCTCGTCGGCGAGGACCAGCCGTGGCCGACCCACGATGGCGCGCGCGAGGCCCGCCCGCTGCGACTGCCCACCGGAGATCTCCTCCGGCAGCCTGTCGGCGATGTTCCCGATGTCGAACCGCATGAGCATCTCGCGAGCGGCCGAAGCCGCCGCCGCCTCGCCCTCACCGGCCAGCAGGAGGGGCAGCGCGACGTTCTCCACCACGGTGAGGGGCGGCAGCAGGCTGGGTCCCTGGAAGGCGAACGAGACAGGCCCGGGTCGCAGCGCTGTGATCGGTCCGATCGCCGGCCACTCGATCGTGCCTTCGCTGGGGATGTCGAGGCCCGCCATCAGATGCAGGAGGGTCGACTTGCCGCTGCCCGAAGGTCCGACCAACGCGATCCGATCGCCCCGGGAGACCGTGAACGTCGCGTCGACGAGCGCCGTGACGGCGGCGTCCCCCGCTCCGTAAACCTTTCGGAGCGACGCCGCGTGTACGAGGGCCTCAGGTGACATCGTCCACCCTCCCGTCCACCAGGCGGACGATCCGATCGGCCGTCGACGCGACGCGATCGCTGTGGGTCACGACGATGACGCCGGTTCCCTCGTCGGCCCTGGCGTGCAGCAGGTCGAGGATCAACGACTCGTTCGCGGAGTCGACCTCGCCGGTCGGCTCGTCGGCGAGGAGGACCGCCGGGTCGTTCGCGAGGGCGATGGCGATGCCCGCGCGGGCGGCCTCTCCCCCCGAGAGCGTCGAAGGCCTCGCCGAGGCGCGCTCGGCGAGCCCCACCGATGCCAGGAGGTCGTGGTCGGAGCGCTCCGGCGGCGGGGATCCGTCGGCGTTCAGCGCCCGGGCGACGCGCACGTTCTGCACGACGCTCAGGTGTTCGAGCAGGTTGCCCGACTGCGACAGCACCCCGATCCAGCGGGCTCGTAGGGCCGCGCGCGTGGACTCGGGACGCCGGCTGAGCCGGTGGCCCGCCACAGTGACGGCGCCGCCGTCGGGTTCGTCCAGACCGGCCAGGCATGCGAGCAATGTGGACTTCCCGCTGCCGGAGGGGCCTACGATCGCCACGATCTCCCCGGCACGCGCCCCCACGGAGACCCCGCGCAGCGCGAAGGTCTCGTCGTCGCCGGCGTGGAAGAACCGGTAGAGCTCACGGGCCTCGAGGACCTGGGCGGTGGAGAGGGTCGCGGTCACGCCCACGCGAAGCTCTCCGTCACGATCCGCCATGGGTCCACGTTGTCGGCGCCCACGGGCGAGAGCAGCGTGATGTCGATCTGCATGCCCTGGTGGAAGAGCTCGTAGCGCAGCACGTCCTGGCGGTACTGCTTTCCCGTCACGCGGTTGGGCTCGCTGTTGGCCTGATACGAGATCAGCACCGCCGGCCCCGCGGGCAGGGTCGCGGTCTTCACCGACACCAGTGAGAACGCGCGAACGGTCTGCTGCAGCGCCGGCACCTCGTCCGCGGTGGCGTTCTTCACGGTGGGTGCCGACGGCCCCGGAGACCAGCTGACGTGCACGGCGTTCAGCTTGTCGGTGAAGGTAACCGAGTCCTTCGAGGTGGTGCGGGACCATCCCTCCGGTGTCGTGATCGAGAAGCCTCCCGCTCTGGAGCGATACGGCACGAACGCGATGCTGTCCGGGATATCACCGGGCGGGCTGTCCTCCGTCGGCACCGGCTTCTCCGATGTGACGGGTGCCTCGGTCGAGCTCGTGGCGGGCGGGATGACCGACCCGCTCCCCGGGCCGGCCGGGCTGCCGTTCGTCGAGTTCGCGGCGACCGGTGATCCGGCGCATGCCGACAGCAACATGCCGAGCGTGAGGCTTCCGATCACGATGGTGCGTTCGATGCGCATCTGTCTCCTCCGTCGTCGGACCTCCCATGTGTACGCCGCGGACGGTGAGGGATCGATGAGAACCAGGGGTGCGTGCTCGAACTCTCATGGAACTCTCATCTGACCCCTGGCACACTCCCTGTTCAGGCCAGAGGTCCCAGGGGAGGGCCGAGGAGGACCAGGTGCGCTTCCTGATCGTCGAGGACGAGATGAAGATGGCGCGGGCTCTTCGGCGTGGCCTCGAGCACGAGGGTCACGCCGTCGAGGTGGCTGCCGATGGTGAGGAGGGCCTTCGCCTCGGCCGGTCCTCGGGATTCGATGTGATCGTGCTCGACGTGATGCTGCCCGGGCGCGACGGTTTCTCGATCTGCCGAGAGCTTCGCGGAGCCGGTGTGTGGACGCCGGTGCTGATGCTCACCGCTCGCGACGCCGTGGAGGATCGCATCCGTGGCCTCGACGCGGGAGCCGACGATTACCTCGTGAAGCCCTTCGCCTTCGGCGAGCTCCTCGCTCGCCTGCGGGCGCTCATCCGCCGGGGTCCCTCGGAACGGCTGCCCCTCCTGGAGGTCGGGGACCTCCGACTCGATCCTGCCGCCCACTCCGTCACGCGCGGCGATGTGTCGGTGGATCTGACGACGAGGGAGTTCGCGCTGCTGGAGTTCCTGATGCGCCACGCTGGTGAGGCCGTGAGCCGCACCCGCATCCTCGAGCAGGTGTGGGACATGAACTACGACGGCTTCTCGAACGTGGTGGACGTCTATGTGGGCTACCTGCGCAGGAAGCTCGATGAGCCTGTCGGGCGATCGTTGATCCGAACGGTGCGGGGCGTCGGCTACTCGCTGGAAGCGCCGTAGCGGATGCCGATCCGCGCGAAGCTCACGTTGTTGTACGTAGGTGTCCTGGCGGTGATCCTCGCCGCCGTATGCACCTTCCTCCTGGTGCGCCTGCGCGCCGACCTGGTGCAGGGGGTGGATCAGAGCCTCGACACGAGGGTAGCGCAGATCGCGCTCGGCCTCGGCCACACCTGCGAGGGGGAATTCCAGGACGTGAGCGACTCCTCCCTCAAGGGCCTGCCTCAGGGTGAGTCGGGTGCGCAATTACTGGCTACCGGGGGCACCGTGCTGGAGTCCAGCGGCGATGCAGTGGCCGACCGGCCCCTCGTCAAGGGTGATGCGCTCGCCGATGCCGTGGCCGGCGAGCATGTTCGGCGCACGACCGCGGTCGGCGACGATCGGGAGCCGTTCCGGATCTTGGCCGTCGCCTTACCGCCGGGTGGGTGTGAGGGCGTCGTCGTCGTCGGCACCTCGCTCGACGAGGTTGAACGATCCGTGCACCGGCTGCTGGTGCTGATGTTGATCGGGGGGCCCGCGGCGCTGATCGCGGCCGCCGCCGCCGGCTGGTGGCTCGCCGCGCGTTCGCTCGCGCCCGTCGCTCGGCTCACGCGGCAGGCCGCCGACATCGACGCCAACCGTCTCGACGAACGCGTGCAGGTCCCCGCCGCCGCCGACGAGCTGCGGCGGCTCGCCGTGACGCTCAACACGCTGCTCGATCGCGTGCAGGCCGGTGTCCAACAGAAACGACGGTTCATGGCCGACGCCTCTCACGAGCTGCGGACGCCGCTCGGGGTGATGCAGGCGGAGCTCGACGTCCACCTGCTCGATCCTGATCTCGATCCGGGAGCACGCGAGACCCTGGACAGCACCCGAGAGGAGGTCCGCCGGATGGGCGCCACGGTCGAGAACCTGCTGGAGCTCGCGCGCATCGACGAGGGGGGGGTCGCGCTGGAGATCGCCGATGTCGACCTGCGGGAGCTCGCCCGGGCCGGCGCCGAGCGGGTCGCGCCGCTGGCGGCGGCGAAGGAGCTCACGGTCCGCGCGACGGGCGGGTCCGCGCCCGCGCGAGGCGACGGGGAGCGGCTGGCGCTGGTGATGGGGAACCTGCTCGGCAACGCGATCAAGTACGCGCCGGCCGGCACCACGATCGAGGTCTCGACCCGGCTCGACGGCGCCGACGCGATCGTGGCGGTGCGCGATCTCGGGCCCGGCATCCCGGCGAGCATGCTGGCGACGATCTTCGACCGGTTCGTCCGGGCTGACGCGGCCCGGGTGAGTGACGCGGGCGGGAGCGGCCTGGGCCTCGCGATCGCGAGGGAGATCGTCCAGGCGCATCGTGGCCGGATCTGGGTCGAGTCCACCGAAGGCGCGGGCGCGACCTTCACCGTTGCGATCCCCCGGGTATGAAGACGGGAGGCCCGCTTGAGCGGGCCTCCCGTCGTTGGCAGAGGGGCTCCTTACTCCTCCCCTTCGAACTGGTGGTCGACGTTGCCGGCCGGGTCCTCGTGGCCGCCGGGCCCGTCGGACTGGCTCGACTCGCCGGTCGTCTCCTCGGTGGCGCCGGCCACGTCCGGTCCGGTCTGGTCACCCTGTTGGACGTTGTCGGTGTCGACCGCGGTGGTGCTCTCCGAGCCCGTCTTCGTCACGGTCTTGCTCGAGGAAGCCAACGCGGCGCCACCCAGGCTGAGGACCATGAGGCCCCCGATCCCGGTTGCGAGCAGCTTGTGCATCTTCGTCATCTGTCTCACCTCCTCCGTGCATCGGAGGACAGCCTCGCGTCCGGGCGGTGAGCGACGCGTGAGTCGAACGTGAGGATGCCCTCACGTTCGGAGGACGAGCGTGACCCGCGCACCTCCGTCGGGGAGGTTCTCGGCCGTCGCCGCCCCGCCGTGCGAGGCGGCGACCGCACCCACGATCGCGAGACCCAGTCCCGCACCGCCCCCGGCCCCCCCCGTCCGGGTGAATGGTTCGAACGCCCGATCCATCACGCTCGCCGCGAAGCCCGGGCCCGAGTCCTCGACCGTGATCCGCACGAGATCGTCTTCGCGTGCGGCCGCGATGCGGACCCTCGAACCCGCGGGTGAGAACCTCAGCGCGTTGTCGAGGAGGTTCTCGACGGCCTGCCGCACCCGGACCGGGTCGATCCAGACGGTCTCTCTTGAGGCGTCGACCTCGACGGTGACCCGGGCGTCCCGAGTGCGGTCGCGTCGCCCGGCCACACTCGCCTCCACCATCCGAGACAGCGCAACCTGCTCGCGCGTGACCGGCAGGCGGTCGCCCTCGGCGCGGGCGAGGACGAGCAGATCCTCCGCGAGGGAGGCGAGACGATCGGCCTCCGCCGACGCGCGTCCCAGGGCCGTCTGCAGCTGCTGGCGCGACCGTTCGTGGGACAGCGCGAGGTCGAGCTCGCCCTTCAGGATGGCGAGCGGCGTGCGCAGCTCGTGCGAGGCGTCATCGACGAATCGGCGTTCCCCTGCGAGGGAATCCTGGAGCCGGTCGAGCATGGCGTTCAGGGTGGTGGCGAGGCGTCGCAGCTCGTCGTCGACGGGCGGCACGGCGAGCCGCCGCGCGGGTGCAGAGGCGGAGATGGAGGCCGCCTCCTCCCGCATGCGCTCCACGGGCCGAAGCGCCGCACCGGCCAGCATCCAGCCGGCCGCCGAGGTCAGGAGCAGGGCCCCTGGGCCGCCGAGGGCGAGCAGCACCATGAGCCCGTGGAGGGCCTCCGCTCGATCCGACAGCGTGGCGCCCACCACCACGTACAGACCGTGATCCGCGCCGACGGGCGCGACGAGGATCCTCGACGGGCCCTCGATGCCTGGGACCTGAAGATCGATGAACGCCGGGCCGGAGGCAGGCAGGAGCGAAGGGGGCACGAGGGGGGCGTTCCCGACGGCCGACGAGGACTCACGGATCGCCCCCGACGCGTCGAGCAGCTGCGCGAACGCCTCGTCGGCAGCCATCAGTGCCCCAGGCTCGTCCGCGAAGGATCCCCGGCCGGCCCCCGCCTCGATCACCTGTGCGCGTGAGCGAAGGCCGGCGTCGATCGATCCCCGTAGCTCGGCGCCGAGCCGCAGGTACAGGAAGGCGCCGAGGAAGGCCAGCACCGCTGCCATGACGACCGCGAACGCGATCGTGATCCTAAGCCGTAGCGGCAGTCGCATCGTGACCCTCGGCCCGCAGCCGGTATCCCGCCCCGCGCACGGTCTCGAGCGTGTCCCGGCCGAACGGTCGGTCGATCTTCTCGCGCAGGTACCGCACGTAGACATCAACCACGTTGGAGTCGCCCTCGAACGCGAAGTCCCACACATGATCGATGAGCTGGGTGCGGGACAGGACCTCTCCAGCGCGGCGCATGAAGAACTCGAGCAACGAGAACTCCTTGGCGGTGAGGTCGATCCGTGTTCCCCCACACGTGACCGCGTGACGTGCAGGGTCGAGCGTGAGATCACCGACCCGCAGGATGACGGGTCTGGCTTCCGTCCCGCGGCGAAGCAGCGCACGGAGGCGGGCGAGGAGCTCCTCGAACGAGAACGGCTTCGTCAGGTAGTCGTCGGCGCCGGCGTCGAGACCCCGCACTCGGTCGTGGACGGCGTCTCTCGCCGTGAGCAACAGGACCGGCACCGAGCACCCGGCGGCGCGGAGCGAGCGGCACACCTCGAACCCGTCTGCCGCCGGGAGCATCACGTCCAGAACGATGGCGTTGTAAGGATTCTCCGAGGCCATCCAGAGGGCGTCCTCTCCGCTGACCGCTAGGTCCACGGCGTAGCCGTCCTCCTCGAGCCCCCGTCGGATCATATCGGCCATCCGGCCGTGATCCTCCACCACCAGCATGCGCACCGAGCGTCACCTCCTTGCGCATCGTAGGTCCGACACGTGAGAGGGAGATGAGAACGATCATTCGCTCGGCACCGCCCGGTGGAGGAAGTCGCCGATCAGCGTCGCGGCGTCGCGCTCCCGGCGCCACAGGTAGTGGTTCGTGCCCTCGAGGATCGCCACCTCCGCACCGCTCGCGGCGGCATACTCGCGGAGCTCCTCTGCGGGGCAGTACTCGTCGTGGGATCCGGCGAGGAACAGCACGGGGCGTCGACGGGCCTTCACCTCGTTCGCCGAGGGCACGGGCGGCAGCTGGACGTCCCCTGGGCGGAGCGGGATGCCGGTGAGGGCCAGGGCCGCCACACGGTCGTCCTCCAGCGCCTCCCGCAGCGCGACGTTCGCGCCGAAGGACCACCCGCACAGGACCGAGGGGCGGTCGGGAGCCGCCTCGCGCGCCCGGTCGATGGCGGCGCGGACGTCCTTGACCTCGCCGTGCCCTCCGGCGTAGCTGCCGGCCGACCCCATCACGCCGCGGAAGTTGAAGGACAGGACCGCCAGGCCTCGGGAGGCGAGCTCGTTGCGGATCGCCCACAGGATGGGGTGATCCTTGCTGCCGCCGTGGCGCGGATGCGGATGGCAGATCACCGCGGATCCGCGTGGTTCCGGTCCGTCGACGCGCAGCTCGCCCTCCAGCGAGATCCCGTCCTCCGAGATGAACCGCACCGACTCCACCGTCTGCGACGATGGCAGCCGTGACGGCGATCCGACAACCGAGTGGCACCGCCGTGGCGCTCCGCGATCCACTGCCCTGGCCGGCGTTCGCATCGGCGGCGCGGGCGGCCGAGGCGATGGGCTACGCCGGTGTGTTCCTGCCCGAGATCGCCGGCCGCGACGCCCTCGCCGCACTCACCGGGCTGGCGGGGGAGACCTCCACCCTGCTGCTCGGCACCGGGGTGCTCCCCATGGCCTCGCGGGGCCCGATGCTGACCGCGATGGGCGCCGCCACGGTCCAGGAGCGCAGCGGGGGCCGCATGATCCTGGGGCTGGGCACCGGTCCGGCCGTGCCCGGGGCGCTGGACGGCCTTCGAGAGCTGGTGACGCGGCTGCGGGTCCTGCTGCACGGGGCGCCACCCCAGCCGAACGAGGTGTCGACCCCGCTCACCCTCGATCTTCCGGCCCCGATCCCCATCTGGATCTCCGCGCTGGGCCCGCGCGCCCTCCGGTTGGCAGGCGAGATCGCCGACGGCGTCCTGTTGAATTGGTGTCCGCCCGAGCGCGTGCGCCAGGCCACGGACCTGGTGGCGGAGGGGGCCGCCTCGGCGGATCGGGCCCCGGGTGCGGTGACCATCGCCGTCTACATCCGCGCGAGCCTGGGCGGCGACGAGGAAGCGGCGATGGAGGCCCTCCGGCGCGCGACGGGCGAGTACGCCTCCTACCCGGCCTACGCTCGGCAGTTCGCGGCGGTCGGGCTGGGGGATGAGGCCGCCGCAGCGGCCGCGGCCCACACGGCCCGGCGGCCGACGGACGTCCCCGAGCGCCTCATCCGGGCGATCACCCTTGTGGGTGACCCCGGGGGTGCACGCGAGCGGCTGCAGGCCTACCGGGAGGCGGGCGCTGATCTGTCGGTGGTGTACCCCGTGCTCGCCGGGACCGATCCCGCCGCCTCGCTGGACGCCACGCTGCGCGCGCTGGCTCCGTAGCCGCTTGCGCTCACGGCAGCACGTCGTACACTGGCGGGAGTTTGCAAGGTCCACACCGTGTAAAGGGGAGAATCCATGACCTACACGATCGCTGAGCCGTGCATCGACGTGAAGGACCGTGCGTGCGTTGACGAATGCCCGGTCGACTGCATCTACGAAGGCCCTCGCATGCTCTACATCCACCCCGACGAGTGCGTCGACTGCGGCGCGTGTGAGCCGGTCTGCCCGGTGACGGCGATCTTCTACGAGGACGACGTTCCCGCCGAGTGGAAGCAGTTCACGCCGATCAACGCCGAGTGGTTCAACGACGACGTGAGCGGCGTCGGCTCGCCCGGTGGGGCCGCGCAGGTCGGACCCGCCGCCGTGGACCATCCCGTCGTCGCCGGCTGGGCAGCCGTCTAGTCCCCGGGCGTCGACGTCACCGATCCGAGGGGAACGGCAGCACCACCCGGAAGCTCGCGCCCGCCCTCCCGATCCTCGACCCAGGCCCTGCCGTCGTGCAGCTCAGCGAACCGCTGGACCAGCGCCAGCCCGATCCGACGCCGGGCGAGTGCTGCGTCGCGACGGAGGTGCTCCGTCGTTCCCGCGCTCGATCTCGGCCACGGTGATCCCTTCCTGTCCCCACGGCGCGCTGGGAGGGAGCCTCCCGGCGCTACGGGCAGTATCGACCGCCGCCCGGAGGGATTGAACGTCGGGACAGGTTAGGGGGGATCGGCCACGGCGCCGGGTGCCGACCATGCGGGCGGGAGGGCCTCGATGGGCCACCGCTGCCGGGACTTGGCGGCGAGCTTGAACATCAGCTCCACGGCCTTCGGATCCTCCGAGGCGGGCCGGGCTTCCACCACGCCCTCGGCCACCGCCCGGTCCCAGATGTCCCGGCCGAGCGGTGTGCGCACGATCGTGAGCGTCCATCCATCGGACTGGCCGAGCCCGCCCAGGGAGATATCGGCGTGCTCGGCCGCGAAGTCCGGACACTTCAGGCAGCCCGGACGCGTGAACGCGTGCGCCTCCTTCAGGGAGTACGCGTGCTCGTCGCCCTCGTTCGTGTAGAAGAGCAGCTTCCCCTTCACGTTGACGCGGGCGATGTCCTCCAGCGCCAGCCCGAGCCGTTCCTGCGCGATCTCCACCATGAGGCCGTCGTAGGTGAAGGTCTTCGAGCACAGGAGGCCGAGGGTCCACGCGATCTTGCGGCGCCACTTGTTCACGCGGCGGGCCTGCATGGCGCCGGTCACGCTCGCCTGGCAGCTCATGCCCACCAGCGCCACCTTCGACAGGCCGAGCTCCGCGGCTTTCAGCAGCGCCAGCGGGTTCGCGGAGTAGGTGTACCGGCTGCCGGCCGTGTCGATGACGCCCTGTCTGTCGGTGACGACGGTCGGCTCGGCGTCCCACGCCCTCTCGTCGGAGAGCTTCGAGGCGAGCGCCCCGTCGATCTCACCGGTACGGAGGCCCCAGACCAGTAGCGCGCTCACGACGCCGCCGTCCTGGCCGTTGGCCAGCAGCTCGGGCTCGGTGGCGCGGGCCAGCACGATCTCGTCGTACTGGCCGATCAGCTCGTCGGGCCGGCGCGTCTGTCCGAACAGCGAGATGTCGATCTCGTCCTCCCAGCCCCGGAAGCGCGGGCAGGCCAGGGTGCAGAGCGAGCAGCCGTTATCCCCGTGGGAGCAGTGGCGGGGCCCCTCCTCCTGCAGCTGCACCGGCAGGTTGTCCTCGTACCCGAGCACGTTGAAGGGGCAGGCCACGATGCAGGCCGTGCAGCCCGTGCACAGCCCCGTGGTGACGACCTCGTCGTACAGGTCGCGCCACTGGGTCCTGTTGGCTGTGGAAGGCATGTGGGCCGAGTATAGGGCGGGTCATGCGCCCCATCCGACCCGGCTCCTTGCGGTGGGTTCAGATGCTGAAGGACTCGCCGCAGGCACACTCATGCACGGCCTGGGGGTTCATCATCTTCAGGCCACCGCCGAGGAGCGCGTCGTTGAACGCCAGGATCGAGCCCTGCAGGATCGGTGCGCTGGCAGGGTCGATGAGGACCCGGAAGCCGTCGGGGGCCGTGACGACGTGATCGTCGGTCGCCGGGTCGTCCTCGAAGGAGAGCCGGTAGCTGAAGCCCGAGCACCCTCCCGCCGTCACCCGCACGCGCAGGCAGGCCTCGGGACGATCCTCCCGGGCCGCGAGGGCTCGTGCCTTCGATGCGGCCTGCGGGGTGACGGTGATCACGGCGGTCTCCTGCATAGGTACCTATGGTAACGCCCGGTGAGGAGGATCCCTTCCCGGATCGCTCCCGGTGTCTCAGACGCCCAGGAAGCGCACGAACACCCGTGCGTAGATCCGCGCCGCCGCCACGAGGTCGTCCACCCGCACGAACTCGCCGGCGGTGTGGGCCTGGGCCAGGGAACCCGGCCCCAGGATCACCGTGGGGATGGAGGCGTCGTTGATGTAGAAGCGGGCGTCGGTGATGCCGGTGAACCCCACGTCGGCGGGCTCGGCGCCGCGGTCCTGCGTCACCGCCGCACGGCACAGCGCCGCGATGGCGCTGTCGGACGCGGCCTCGGCCGGGAGCGTCCACTCGCGACACGTGGCCTCGATCCGCATGTCGCGATGCTCGGCGCGCAGCCGCGCCATCAGGTCGGTGAAGCCGGCCTCTATCTCGGCGAAGGTCTCTCCGGGGATCACCCGGCGATCCACGTCGACGACGCACCGATCGGGCACGGCATTGGGGGCGTGACCCCCCTCGATCAGGGCGACGTTCACCGTGGGGCGCCCGACGAGGGGATGCTGACGTTCGGGCAGCACCTCCGTCGCCCGCAGCACGAACCTCGCCATCGACGTGATTGCGTTCACCCCTCGCTGCGGCTGGGACCCGTGAGCGGCGGTGCCGGACGTGACGACGGTGAACCAGGCCCCACCCCGTTCGGCCAGGCCGAGCTGGAGATCGGTTGGCTCGCCGACGATGCAGGCGTCCTGGTCGAGCATGCCACGTTCCCACAGCACCTTCGTGCCGTGGATGCCGCCCACCTCCTCGTCGGCAGCCAGGTGGTACTGCAGGGCGCCCCCGAGCTGCACGCCCGCCCGGCGGATCGCCGCCCCCGCCGCAAGGGCGGCGGCGATCGGGCCCTTCATGTCGCAGGCACCACGGCCGACCAGCCGGCCCTCCTCGACGACGCCGCCCCACGGTGGGTGCGGCCAGGTGTCGACCGCGCCCGCCGGCACCACATCGAGGTGGCCGTTCCACGCCAGGGACGGCCGTGACTCGGATCCCAGAGTGGCGACGACGCTCGGGCGGCCCTCGTCGGAGCGGACGATCCGCGGGTCCGCCTCCATGCCGGTCAGGATGTCCGCGGCGACCTGCGCGGCCTCATCCTCCGTCCCACCGGGATTCTCCGACGGCGCGGCGATGAGGGCTCGGGCGATCCGCAGCACCTCGTCGGGGTCCACGGCGTCGACGACGGCGGCGACGGCACGCTCGAGCCCGGGGTCGGTCGTGGCCTGCTCTACCATGGCGTCCGATGGTACCCGTGCGTGATGTGCGATCCGACCTGCGGGCAGTGCTGAGCTCCGGACCCGACCCCAGGGCCGCAACGGGGGACCGGCTGGCGGCCGTGCTGGCGCCGCTGGTGGAGCTGCCCGAACCCGCGCTGGTGTTCACGCGCAGAGCCGCCGACCTGTCCCGGCATCCGGGCGAGATCTCGTTCCCCGGCGGACTGCAGGACCCCGGCGAGACACTGGTGGAGACGGCGCTCCGCGAATGTCGGGAGGAGATCGATCTGGATCCGGCGGCGGTGGAGGTGGTGGGCGCGCTCTCGCCGGTGCACGTGCGAGTGAGCTCGATCCTGGTGGTGCCCTTCGTGGGCATGGTGGCCTCGCCGCCCGCGTTGACGCACAGCGTGGGCGAGATCGACGAGGTCCTGACGTTCCCGGTGCGACGCCTGGCGAGGGCGGAGTCGGCGATGGAGCTGGCGCGCGACGACGGTCGTACCTGGAAGGGCTGGGCGTACGAGGTGGATGGGACCCTGATCTGGGGCGCCACGGGCGCGATGCTGCACGACCTCTTGGAGGTCCTGAGGAAGGAGACGACATGGCTGTAGAGGGAGCGGTCGCGCCCGAGGATCGCGAGCTACGAGCGATGCTGGGCGAGGCGCGCACGATCGCCGTGGTGGGGTTGTCGTCCAAGCTGGGACGGCCGTCGCTGGACGTGGCCGGCTACCTGCAGCAGCACGGCTACCGGATCGTGCCGGTGAATCCACGGGAGACCGAGGTGTTGGGCGAGCGTGCCTACCCGACGCTGCGCGAGATCCCGACCGACATCGCGGTCGACGTGGTCGACGTCTTCCGTCGATCCGAGGACACGCCCGAGGTGGCTCGTGACGCGGTAGCGATCGGTGCGAAGGTCCTGTGGCTGCAGGCCGACATCGTGAACGAGGAGGCGTATCGCATCGCGTCCGCCGCGGGCCTGGACGTCATCATGGGCGTGTGCATCAGGACGACCAAGCAGCGACTGGACGACGAAGGAGGCATCAGATGACGAACTGGGAGTACTTCGTGGCACCGCTGCTGGAGCACAACCCGGGCGAGATCCTCAACACGTTCGGTGAGGATGGGTGGGAGCTGGTCAGCGTCGCCCAGCTACAGAACCCGATGGGTGGCACCAG
>JBDUEF010000037.1:0-19029 GCA_040002535.1 Actinomycetota bacterium
GCGAAGGCGGAGCAGGTCGCTGTCCTCCTCACCGGCCACGTCACGAAGGACGGAGACCTGGCGGGGCCCAGGACCCTCGAGCACGCCGTCGACACGGTGCTGGCCTTCGACGGAGATCCCCGATCTGGCCTGCGGACGGTCTCGGGCGGCAAGAACCGGTTCGGGGCGGAGGGCGAGACGGCCTGGTTCGAGATGCACCCCGACGGCCTGCACGAGATCGACCCCACCCACCTTCTGGTGAGCGGCGAGCACGAGCCCGGGGCCGCCATCGCCCTCCCGCAGTCGGGGCGACGTGCGTTGGCGGTCGAGGTCCAGGCACTCGTGGGGGCCACCGAGGGCGTCGCGCGGCGGCAGGTGACCGGGCTGGACCTTCGGCGGTTCCAGCTGATCGCTGCGGTCCTGGATCGGGCATGCGGGATCCCGCTCGGCCGGGTGGAACTCTTCGGGGCCTCGGCGGGCGGGATCCGGGTGGACGATCCGGCCTGCGATCTGGCGGTGGCGGCCGCCCTGGCATCTGCCGCCACGGGCGCCCCGCCACCTTTGCGATCGGCCTTCGTCGGAGAGGTGGCGCTCAACGGTCTCGTCCGGTCGGCCCCCTCTATGACCCAGCGATCGGCGGCGGCCCGCGCGGCCGGCATCACCACGGTGTTCGGACCGGCTCCCGCCGCAGGTCACAGGCCCGATCCGAGGGTGCGGGCGGTGCCCGTGCGCCATCTCCGCGATGCCCTCGGCTGGGCTCTCGGAGGTGTGGAAAACCCCCGGTCGGTTCGATCGGCCTGAGGGGCGATCTCGGCCCTGATATGGGGTATCAGGCCCCTGACCTGCACTTTTACCTTGCGCTGCAGGGGACCTCCGTGCTATATTTGAAGAGCCAGTCAACGCCGCGTTTTCTGACCGTCTCGAACCACAGGAGGTTCTGTGTTCCGCAAAGGCGATACAGTTGTGCATCCGGAGCATGGAGCGGCAGTCATCGAGGAACTGCGGGACCGGGAGTTCCTCGGGGAGAAGCGCAAGTACCTCGTCCTGCGGGTGGCCTACGGCGATCTGACCCTGATGGTGCCGGTGGACTCGACCGAGGAGGTCGGCCTCCGCCAGGTGGTCAGTAAGAACGAGGTCAAGAAGGTGCTGAAGGTGCTCACCGAGGACGAGTCCTCGATGGCCGCCAACTGGAGCCGGCGCTTCAAGAACAACATGGAGAAGCTGCACTCCGGCGATCCCTATCAGGTTGCAGAGGTGCTGCGCAATCTGGCCATCCGGGAGCGCGAGAAGGGCCTGTCCGCGGGAGAGAAGCGCATGATCCAGAAGGCGCGGCAGATCCTGATCTCCGAGCTCCACTACGCCACCGGCAACTCCGAGGAAGAGGCCGAGGCGATGATGGACGACGTGCTGGAGAAGGCGCACAGCGGCCGCGTGCCGGCCAAGCTCTAGCCCGACCTTCCCGGGGCGTGAGCGCGCCGGGGGTACCCTTACGGTCCGCAGCCGGAGGAAGGACCTGGGTGCATTGAGCGCCGCTGAGCCCCGTGAGCCCCGCGAGCCCCGCGAGCCCCGCGCCCAACTCCGGGGAACCCTTGTCGAGGGCGTCAGGCTCATCTTCATCGCCCTGTTCGCAACGGGCGGCTACACCATCGGCCTTCGCGCCAACGCCGAGGCAGGTGCCGCCCGCACGATCCTGTACGTGTTCCTCGGGGCCGCCCTGGGCTATGTGATGGGCGGCGTGTTCGGTCGGCTCACCATCCGTGCGGTTTCGGGCATGGAGGAGGAGCTGCGCCGGCGCCAGCCGGCCGAGCTGGCCGGCGGCATCGTGGGACTGGTGATCGGACTGGTGATCGCGGCACTCCTCATGCTGCCGCTGCTCTTCCTGCCGCCCCTCGCCGGCTGGCCGGCGATCCTGTTCATCTACCTGTCCTTCGGCTCCCTGGGCTTCCGTCTGGGGCAGTCCCGCTACGAGGACATCTTCGGGATGATCGGGATGAAGCCGCGCGCGTCGGCGACGGGCCGTGGCGACATCCACGTGATCGACACCAGTGCCCTGATCGACGGGCGGGTCGCAGACCTGGTGAACACCGGGTTCATCAGCGGCACACTGCTGCTGCACGACGGCGTGCTCCGCGAGCTGCAGGCGATCGCCGACTCGTCCGACCACCGACGTCGCGCGCGCGGGCGTCGCGGACTGGACGTCCTGGTCGAGCTGCAGAAATCGCCGACCGTGCAGATCCAGCTCGTGGAGGAGCTGGGGGTGCAGGACGTGGACGCCGCCCTGGTGCGCCTGGCGAAGGAGCGCGGCGGGACCCTGGTGACGGTCGACCACAATCTGGCCCGGGTGGCCGAGGCCCTGCGGGTGCCGGTCGCCCAGATCAACTCCCTCGCCACGAAGTTCCGCACCCCCTTCACTGCCGGCGACGAGTTGACGGTGCATCTGGTGAAGGAGGGGCGTGAGCACGGTCAGGGTGTGGGCTACCTGGACGACGGCACCATGGTGGTGGTGGAGTCGGCGAACCCGCACATCGGATCGGACGTGACCGTCCGCGTGAAGAACGTGATCCAGACCACGACGGGCCGGATGATCTTCAGCTCGCTGCCGGCAGCCGATGCCGAGGCCGGGTCCGAGGTCTGAGCGTGGCCGGCGACGATCGCGCAACGGCCATCGTGCTCGCCGCCGGCGCCGGCCTCCGTGTGGGCGCCGATGAACCCAAGGCCTTCCTGTCCATCGGAGGGCGGTCCCTGGTCGCTCTGTCTTCGGCGGCGTGCGCGGCCTCCCACGCCATCGGCGCCGTGGTGGCGGCCGTCCCGGGTGGGATGGAGGAGCGCGCGCGGGAACTGCTCTCCGGGATCGAGGTGCCGGTGACGGTGGTGGCCGGCGGCGAGTCGCGGCAGGCCTCGGTGGCCCTGGCCCTGCGAGCGGTGCCCGACACCGTTCGGGTGGTGGTTTGCCACGATGCGGCCCGCCCGTTCGCATCACCTGATCTGTTCTCCGCGGTGGTGGCCGCGATCGATGAGCACGCGGACGGTGCGATCCCGGTGATCCCCATCACCGATACCGTGAAGCGGGTGGCGGACGGGTTGATCGTGGGCACGGAGTCGCGGGAGGGGCTGGCCCTCGCGCAGACGCCCCAGGCCTTCCGGTTGGAGGCGCTGCGGGAGGCGCACCGGCGGGCGCAGGAGGCGTCGGTGTTCTTCACCGACGACGCGGGCGTGCTGGAGTGGGCCGGGTACCGAGTGGCAACGGTGCAGGGCGACCCGCGGAACTTCAAGGTGACGACGCTCATGGACCTGGCACGCGCCCGAGGCCGCGTGGAGGGCGACACGTGAGCGTTCCCCGGGTGGGTCTGGGGTTCGACGTGCACCCGCGCCAGGAGGGGCGAGAGCTCTGGCTGGGGGGGATCCTGTTCCCCGATGAGGCCGGCCTGGCCGGTCATTCGGACGGGGATGCGGTCTGCCACGCCCTCGCCGATGCCTTGCTGGGCGCCGCGGGACTGGGCGACCTCGGCGCCCACTTCCCCGAAGGGGATCCGGCGTTCGCGGGCATCGCGGGCCTCGAGGTGCTCCGACGCACGGCAAGCCTGGTTGCACAGGCCGAGCTGGTGCCCGCGTCCTGCGACGTCACGGTGATCTGCGATCGACCGCCCGTCGCGCCGCGCCGCGAGGAGATGCGGGTGGCACTGGCCGGGGTGCTGGGTCTGGACGTCGGGTCGGTCTCGGTGAAGGCCACCCGGCCGGAGGGCCTCGGGCTGTCGGGCGCCGGCGCCGGTTGCCTCGCCGTCGCCGTCCTGACGTGAGCGAACGCCCGAGAGATCTCCGAGGTGGCCGGGATGTCGTCGGTGGCCGCCGCGCCGCCGCCGAGGCCATCCGCGCCGGGCACGCGCAGGAGCTGCTGATCGCACGCGGTGCCAGGGGAAGTCAGGGCCTGCGGGCCGTCCTGGAGGCGGCCCGCGCCGTTGGCGTGCCCATCCGCGAGACCGACCGCGCCGAGCTCGAGCGATCGGCCCCCGACTCCCAGGGCGTGGTGGCCGTGGTGCGGCTGGCCGGCCGGGGCTCGCCCGCGACGCTCGGCGAGCGCGAGCTGGCCGAGTACGCGTTCGACGACGAGGCGATCGTGGTGATCCTCGACGGCATCACCGACCCGCAGAACCTGGGCGCAGCGGCGCGATCGGCCGAGGCGGCCGGCGCTGCGGTGCTGGTCTCGCGCGTCCATCGCGCCGCCGCCGTGACGCCCGCCGCGATCCGGGCGTCGGCGGGAGCGCTGCTGCATCTGCCGCACGCGCGTGTGGCCAACATCCCCCGCGCGATCCAGCGGCTCCAGGACGCCGGGTTCTTCGTGGTCGGCCTGGCAGGTGATGCGCAGCACGACGTCTTCGAGGAGGCCTGCCCCGAGGGCCGCGTGGCGATCGTCATCGGCAGCGAGGGAGATGGCCTGGCTCGCCTGACCCGGGAGCGTTGCGACACGCTCGTGCGGCTTCCGATGCGCGGCCGGGTCGGGTCGCTGAACGCCTCCGCGTCGCTCGCCGCCGCCCTGTACGCCTACGTCCTGCCCTCGCGACCCCGCTGAGCGATCGTGCAGGCGTCGTTGCCCAGGGTCCTCCGCGGGGATACAGTCCGGCCGACCTCCCGCGACGGCGCGGGAGCACGCTCGACGGGGAACGAGGCCATGGAGGATGCAACCCTCGGCGGTATGGGCGTGCCCACGCCGCCGCCCGCGCCGCCGCGCCGCACGCCGGTGGTGACCGCCGCCGGCGGCATGCTCATCACCGCCGGCGCCCTCACCCTGCTGGCCGGGCTCATCATCGTCCTGGCGGGCTCGGACGTGCTGGTCAACGGCAAGCAGGTCGGCAGCGCCACGAAGACGCTCGCGACGTTCGCCGTCGTGCTGGGTCTGGCCGACATCGTGGCCGGCATCCTGGTGCTGCGCCTGGTGCCCCTCGGCCGGTCGCTGGGGATGGGGCTTGCCGGGCTCACGACCGTGGCGGGGCTGATCTCGCTGGTGCAGGGCAACACCAGAGCCATCCTGCAGATCGTGCTCGGCGGACTGACCATCTGGGCGTTGGTGGTGGCCGAACCCACCTTCCGGCGCGACCCCCGAAGGTAGACTCGGAGCGAGGCCGGCGTGGCGCAGCCCGGTAGCGCAAGCGATTTGTAATCGCTCGGTCGTCGGTTCGAATCCGACCGCCGGCTCTTCGCAGCACGGCGCCGCCTGTCTCACCGGTGGCGCCGTCGCCCCGGCCATCTGGAACACTGGTGGGACCGAAAGAAGGAGGGGTGCGGATGGGTCTGCTCGACAAAGCGAAGGAGATGGCCGGCCAGGGTGCCGAGGCCGCGAAGAAGGCCGCCGAGGTGGCGAAGGTCAAGGCCGGGGACATGCAGGCCAGGCGCCGGGCCGACGACCTGGCGCAGCAGCTCGGCTACCTCACGGTGCGCCAGCGCACGGAGGCCCTCGACGCCGGGGCGGAGCCGCAACGGTTGATCGATGGGATCGTTGCGATCCAGACGGAGCTCGCCGTGCAGGGCGACGGTGGACCGGGTGAGACCGAGGCCGTCGGAGAGTAGGTCCGGACTCAGGCCGCCGGCAGGAAGACACGGAAGCTGGCTCCGCCGCCCTCCCGCGCCTCCACCCAGGCCCGTCCGCCGTGCAGCTCCGCGAATCGCCGGACCAGCGTGAGTCCTACCCCCACGCCGGGCGAGTGCATGGACACCGACCCCGGCGCCTGACGGAAGGGTTCGAACACCGCCTCGCGCAGGTCCGCGGAGATGCCGGGCCCCGCGTCCTCCACGATCAACAGCACCCCCCCATCCTGCTCGTGCGCACGGACCCACACCTGCGCGGTGGGGGGCGTGTGCCGGATGGCGTTGGACAGGAGGTTCTCCACGATGCGCTCGACCTTCGCGGCGTCCACCTCCACGATCTCCTGGGTAACGTCGACCGTGATCTCGCGGCCCGTCTCTAGGTCGGTCTCGGCGACGCAGTGGCGCACCAGCGCGTCGAGGTCGGTGGATCGCCGCTGCGGCGTGATGATCCCGCGCTGGAGCCGGTCGAGATCGAGGAGGTCGGAGAGCAGCCGCTCCAGCTTGCGTGCGTTGGCGGCGATCCGCCCGATCAGGTCCAGCGCGTCCTCGCGCGGCAGGAGCAGCGCTGACTGCTCGAGGGTGAGCGCCGATCCGAGGATCGAGGTGAGCGGCGTCCGAAGGTCGTGGGAGACGGCCTCTAGGAAGGTGTTCTTCATCTCGTCCAGCGCGCGGAGTCGTTGCGACGCTTCTCGTTCGCGCTTGAAGGCCTCGCTGTACTTGCGCTCAGACTTCCGCAGGGCCTGCTCGGCACGCTTGCGCTCGGTCACGTCGACCATGAGCCCGCGGACGCCCTCGATGGTTCCCTGTGCGCCACGGACGGCGTGCACCATGTCGCGAACCCACGCGGTGCGGCCGTCGGGCGTACGGACCCGGTACTCGATGCTGGCGTCGTCCCCCCGCGTGCCGGCGGTCCCGCACGCCTCCAGAGCGATGGCACGATCTTCCTCGACGACCTGATCACCCCAGGCGCGGCCCTGTGTCACCCATTCCTCGCCATCGGCCCCGAAGAGCTCGACGGCCCGCGAGGACAGGAACGTGAACGTGAGCGAGCTGGAGTGCGCCTCCCAGAAGACGGCGTCCAGGCTCTCCACCAGCTCGTGGAAGCGCTCGAGCTCGGACAGGCGGCTGGCGTTGCCCAGGGCCAGCGACGCGATGTCGGAGATGCCCCCCGCCAGTCGCACGTCCTGCTCGCGGAAGGAGGAGCGGGCGTCCGGCGCGGTGAGGACGAGGGCTCCGAAGCCGTCCGGCTCCCAGCGGAGCGGCGCCACCAGCACCTCCCTGGGCTCTTCAGGCATCCTGTACTCGGCCGGGACCTGCGCGACGATCTCGCGCGGCAGCACGAAGGGCTCCGTCAGCGATCGCAGGAAGCCCTTCGCGACCTCGGCAGGGACGAGCTCCGCAGAGGACAGATCGCTGGCCGACGGGCGGATGCTGATCGTGCCCTGAAGACGGAAGTCACCGGTGTCCTCCTCGCGGAGGTAGGCCGACACCGTAGCGCAGGGCACGAGGTTTGGGATCGTCTCCATGGCCTCCCCCAGGATCGCCTCGGTCGTGTGCATGCCGGTGAGGGCTTGTGACAGCCGCAACAGGGAGGTCGAGGTCTCCGCCGCCTCCCGTTCGGCTTGGAAGAGTTTCGCGTTCTCCACCGCGACGGCCGCGTGCGATGCCAGCACCTCCAGCAGCCGCCGGTCCTCCTCGTCGAACTTGCCGTACCCCAGGCTGGACAGGACGATCACGCCCGACACGTCGTTGCCGGCCAGCATGGGCACGGCCAGCATGGACTCGAGGATGTCGTTGGTCCCCGGGATGGCGACCGCGAACTCGATCTCGCGAGCGTCGGCTGTGAGGAGGGACTCGCGGGTTGCCGCCACCCGGCCCGTGATCCCCTCGCCCACCTGGGAGACCAGGTTCTCGATCGTCTCCTTGCCGTACTCGGAGGAGATGTCGCCGCTGAAGGCGACGGGCAGGAGGGTGTGGCCGTCCGGCTGCAGCACGTACACCCGGCAGTTGTGGTAGTCGATGATCGTACGGAGCTCGGCGGTGATGGCGCCGCCGATCTCCTGCACGTCGCCGAGGCTGTTGAGCTTGGCGGCCAGGCTGTGCAGCATGTTGAGCTGCGCCACCGACCGGACCCGATCGGCCCCGAGCGACCGCGGTCCCTCGTTCATCGCCTCGACCACGTCCGCGCTCCCCGCCTTCTCCGGCAGCATTGTCTCACCGCGTCTCTCGGGATACCTCATGTGAATCGGCCGGCGGATGGAGATGCTTGAACCGTCGTACCTGCTGAGTACGCTGCTGAGCATGCCGACCACCCAGCGGGCAGTGACGGCTCTGCTTCCCCGGGACCGCGAGCTGCTCGATTTCGAGCGTGGCTGGTGGCAACATCGGGGCCCGAAGGACCGCGCGATCCGGGAGCGGTTCGGCTTCTCGGCGGCCCGCTACCAACAGCTGCTGAATCGCCTGATCGACCACCCGGGGGCACTTGCATACGACCCCATGCTCGTGCGTCGTCTCCGACGGCTGCGCGACCAGCGCCGACGCCGTCGGGTCGCCACCCAGCTCGGTCTTCGGGTCTGACCGCGGGGAGCCCAGCGGGTAGGATGGGCCGGTGAACACCGGAACCATACGGATCGCGATCGTCGCCGCGCTGCTGGCCGTCGGGGCCCTGGTGATGACCAACGGGTTCGCCGACACCGGCGCCGCCGCGGACGATCCGCCGGCCGGCGGCTCATCGACATCCTCCTCGGATTCCCCGACCCCCACCGCCACCGACACGCCATCCGCCCCCGTCCAGACCCCGTCGCCCGCCGCGCCCAAGGACACGTCCGTCGCCGTCTTCAACGGGACCAGCTCCGTGGGATTGGCCGGTATCGTCATGGATGACCTGACGGCGGCCGGCTACAGCACGGGTCAGGATCCGGCCGACGCCCCCTCCACGCCCGTGGAGAAGACCGTTGTGTACTTCGTCGGTGGCGCTGATGCCGACCAGAACGAGTCCGACGCCTCGGCCCTCGCCGCGGGCTTTTTCAAGGGTGCGAAGATCAAGGAGCTCTCGCCGGACCTGGGTGACGTCGTGGACAAGGGCGTGCAGGTCGTCGTCGTGGTCGGTCTGAACGACGTCCCCGCCACCGGCTGACTCGCTGGCGGCGTTCCGCGAGCGCGCGGCTCGCGCAGGCGTGCTGCTGGACTTCGACGGGACGCTGTCACCGATCGTCGCTCGTCCCGAGCTCGCCACCCCCGCGCCCGGCGCCCGCGAGGCGCTGACCTCGTTGATCGGGCGGTACGCGGTGGTGGCTGTGGTGACCGGTCGCCGCGCCGAGGAGGTGGCCGGGCTGCTGTCGGTCCCCGGTCTGCGATACGAGGGGCTGTACGGCCTGGAAAGATCCGCACCGGAGCTGGTGTTCGCCCTCCTGCCACAGGTGGAGAGGGCCGCCGCCACGGTTCCCGAGGCATGGGTCGAAGACAAGGGCGTGTCGGTGGCCGTGCACTACCGGTCGGCGCCCGACCCTGCGCGTGGACGGATCGTGCTGAGGGCGGCGCTTGAACCCGTCGTCGCCGATGCGGGCATGGCGCTGATCGAAGGGAAGATGGTGCTGGAGCTCGTGCCGGCGGACCGACCGATGAAGGGTGGGGTCGTCGAGCGCATCGCGGGCGCCGGCGAGCTGCAGGCGATCCTGTACGCCGGCGACGACGTCGCCGATCTGGACGCGTTCGACGCGATGGATCGGCTGGCCGAGGCGAACCTGACCACCGTGAAGGTGGCCGTTCGTGGCGATGAGACCCCGGACACGCTCATGGCGTCGGCCGACCTCGTCGTCGACGGACCGGTGGGGCTGGTGGACCTCCTGCGCGCGCTCGCCGCGCCGAGCTAGCGCGAGCCGGACGCTGCCGACGCCGGTTGGGATCGCTCGAGATCGTCGAGCTGCAGCCGGAGCCACCGCGCCGGCGTGCTGGCCATGACCGCGCGCCGGAGCCCGCGGGCTCGTCGTTCGCGTTCGTCGGCGGGCATGCTGAGAGCCGCCCCGATCGCGGCGGCGGTCTCGTCCAGATCGAAGGGGTTCACCCCCAGCGCGTGCTGCCCGATCCGGCCGTACGCGCCGGCGTTGCGTGAGAGCACGAGCACCCCGCGCTGGCGGTTGAGGATCGGTCCCTCCATGGCCACGAGGTTCATCCCGTCGTACACCGGGTTCACCAGCAGCGCGTCGTACAGGCCGTAGGCGGCCACCGCCTCGTCGTAGTCGTCGTGCATGCGAACCTCGATGGGCGCCCAGGCGTCGTCGCCCAGCTCGTCGTTGATCCGCGTGGCCTCGCGGACGCACTCGTCGGCGTAGGTGCGGTACTCCTCGAGCTCGGCCCGCGAGGGGCTGAGCAGGGCCAGGAAGCGCACGCGGCCGATCCACTCGGGACTGCTGCGCAGGAACTCTTCGTAGGCGAGGAATCCGCGCGTGATGTTCTTCGTGAGCTCCAGGCGATCGACACGCAACAGGAGCTTCGCATCGCCGCGCCAACGCTCGAGGTCGGCGCGGTGCCGCCGAACGGCGATCTGTGCGGCTGCCTCCCGAAGGGGCGCCGCCTCCACGGAGATCGGGTACACCCGGACCCTGGTCTCGCGGCCCTCGTACATCACGCGCCGGCGCTGGAGGTCGACCCGTGCACCTCGCAGCGTGCGGCAGGACATCAGGAAGTTGTCGGCCCACGCGCCCGACTGGAACCCGCAGACATCGGCGCCGAGCATGCCTCGGAGCAGGTCCTCGCGCATCCGGGTCGGCAGGATCCGCAGGTACGTCGGCCCCGCGAAGGGGGTGTGCGAGAAGTGGGAGATGCGGGCCTCCGGGCGGAGATCGCGCAGCAGCCGGGGGCAGACGCCGAGCTGGTAGTCCTGGATCAGGAAGGCCGCCTCGGGGTCCTCGCCCGCCAACGCCTCCGCGAACGTCCGGTTCACGGCCACATACTCGTCCCACGCTTCGAGCGTCTGGCGGTCGAAGGTCGGCGTGCGAACGACGTCCCACAGGTAGTGATGGACGAACCACAGCAGACGGTTCGAGACGTCGTGGTAGAAGCGGCGGTAGCGCTCCTCCTCCACGACCACGTAGCGCATGGAGTCATCCCCCCCTCCTCGCTCGGCGGCCTGACGATCCCCGGGGGTCATGGCGGCCGCGAGCCACACCGCTCGATGCTCCAGCAGCGCACCGGCCAGCGCCGTCACCAGCCCGCCGGGGCCGCGTTGGGGGGTGAGCGTCCCGTCGGGCTCCAACTCGTGGGCGACAGGTCCTCGGTTCGAGGCGATGACGATCGGTCGTGCCGAAGCAGCCACGTCAGTCTCCCCGCTCGACGCCGGCGGCCCGGCTGAACACCGTCAGGTAGTCCCCCAGCTCGCGCAGGCTCAAGAAACGTCCCCGCACCCGTTCGCGCCCGGCCTCGCCCATGCGCGCGCGCAGCGCCGGATCCCGGAGGAGCTCGACCAGCCGGGCCGCGCAGGACTCGACCGAGTCCACCAGGAAGCCGCTCACGCCGTCCTCGATCTGCAGAGTGATGCCGCCGACGTTGCCGCCGATCACCGAGCGACGCTTCCACATCCCCTCCGCCACCACCAAGCCGAAGCCCTCACGGGTCGACTTCTGGATCACCACGTCGGCAGCGTGCTGGAGAGCGTTCACCTCGGGGGCCATCACGCCCTCGGCGTCGGTGAGCAGGTGGATGTCGGGATCGGCGCCAGCGTGCGCCCGCGTGCGTGCCAGGTACTCCATCCCCTCGGGGTCGTCGGCCGCCATCGACCCCGCCATCACGATCTGCAGGCCCGGTACCTGTTCGCGGGCCATCCGGTAGGCGTCGATCACGCCGAGGGGGTCCTTCCACGGATCGAACCGCGAGATCTGGACGGCCAGGGGACGGTCGGGGTCCAGCCGGTATCTCTGCAGGACCTCGTCGACCGCGTCCTGCGCGACCGGTCGGTTCTTCTCGCTGGTGGGGTCGATCGAGGGAGGCACGAAGGCCAGGCGTGGGCCGGCGATGCCCGGCTGCGCGAAGTCCTCCATCGTGAAGACCGCGTCGTCGTACCTGTTCACCATCGGCTCGAAGAAGGCCCACACGGGCGGGTGGGGTCGGGAGACGTCGATGTGGCAGCGCCACGTCCAGCACCCCGCGCGGCGGTCCTCCTCCTCCAGGACCGGCAGGAGGCCGGCCGGCTGAGGATCGTGGATGAACAGGTGATCCCAGCTCGTCGCGTCCAGGTCCGACGCGTTGGCGCGGACCCGCTCCCAGTAGAGGGCCTCCATCTCCGGCGTCCACTGCACCGCCATCCCCTGCAGGCCGTTGTGCACGGATTTGGTGACGTGGAAGAAGTCGTCGCTGCCCTCGAGCACCCCCCAGTGCGCGTCGATGCCGAGGTCCCGCAGGAGGGCGATGTGCGTGACGAGCAACTCGGCCACGCCCCCGCCGTAGGCGGTGCTGTTGACCTGCAGGATCCGCGCTCCCCGCAGCGGCGCCGCCACGCTCCGAAGCTGCTCGACGGCCTCGTCGCCGGCGTCCGCTGCATAGTCGTCCAGACGGCGGGCGGGGACGTCCACGGTGCGCAGCACGGCGGGAGTCTACCGGCGGTGCCGCGTCACCCTGCCGCCTGGTCCACGTCGACGCCGTCTCCGGGATCCAGCACGCGGAGCGCCTCGGACCGATAGGAATCCCGCTCCGACACGCTCATGTGCTCCAAGCGGGCGACGTCGGCCGTCAACGAGTTCGGTGTGAAGGGCTTCGTGAGGTAGCCGGCGGCGCCCGCCCGCCACCCACGCAGTTGATCCTCGGTGCGGGTCCTGGCGGTCAGGATCAGCACCGGCACACCCCGCGTGCCGGTATCGCCCGAGAGCTCCTCCAGCACGCCGTAGCCGTCCATCCTCGGCATCATCAGATCCAGCACGATCACGTCGGGTCGCTCGCTGCGGGCCAGTTCCACGCCATGGAGGCCGTCGGCCGCCATCAGCACCTCGTGCCCCGCGTGCTCGAGGTTGACCCGGCAGAGCAGCAGGACGTCCGGCTCGTCGTCGATCACTAATACCCTGGCCACGCCTGCCCGTCCTCTCGGGGCGTATCAGACCCCTACGGGCGGTGTCGGCCGGATGGGGGCCGGACTTGAGCGCCATCCGGGGGACCGCGGGAGCAGCGGGCGTTCGACCTGCTCAGGAGGGGTGCGACGGCGTTGACGCCCTGCCCGCCCGCCCCTACCCTGGCTCGTATGTTGAAGGTCTCGCAGAAACTCGAGTACGCCATGCGGGCCATGATCGAGCTCGCTCGCCGCGCCGACGAGGGGGTGCTGGTGCCGGCCCGGCAGATCGCTGAGCGCCAGCAGATCCCTCTGCGGTTCTTGGAGCAGCAGCTGGGGGCGCTGAGTAGGGCGGGCCTCGTGGAGAGCTTCCGGGGCGCCGGCGGGGGCTGCCGTCTCTCGCGGCCCCCCGACGCCATCACCGTCGCAGACATCGCCGCGGCCATCGAAGGTCAGGTGTTCCCCATGGGGTGCCTGGAGCCCTCCGACCACACCTGCTTCGCGGACGCCCGGTGCGGTCTCCAGGGCTTCTGGGGCGACGTCGCACAGGCGGTCGACCGGGTCTTCCGGGAGACCACCGTGGCGGACCTGGTGGCGCGCCAGCAGGAGATGGGGCCCCTGCTGATCGCCCCGGAGACGCTGCTGTCCCGGCTCAACTAGCGCCTCGGGTTCCGCCTCCCCGCAGCGCTGCCCTCGAAGCCGTGCCTGCTGTGCCTAGGCGCTCTTGCCCAGGATCCGCATGACCTTAGTGCCGCAGACCGGGCACTGTCCCTGTGCTGCCTTCCTCCCATTCTTCAGCGTCACCTCGCTGCCTTCGAACTTCCGCTTCTCGCGACACTTCACGCAGTACGCCTCGTACTCGGCCATGGATGGCCCCCTTCCCCGTTCGGGTATCTCGAAGGCCGCCTCGATGGCGGCCTTCAGGCACGATGCTGACCCCACTCAGGCACGGAAGCAAGCACATCCGGCACGGGTCGCCCGGCGCGGCGAAGCCGCGTAGGATGCCCTCCTCCGGCCCGGCGGGGTCCGAACGCCCCGGCAGGCGCACCGGAACGCACGAGGGAGGGTCATGGATCCGACGCAGGGAAACATCGATGCCCTCCTGTCCGAGCAGCGGGTCTTCACCCCGCCGCCGCCCTTCGCAGAGCGGGCGCTGGTCTCTGACCGGGCGATCTACGACCGCGCCGAGGCCGATCCAGAGGGGTTCTGGGCCGAGCAGGCCGAACGCCTCACCTGGTTCAAGCGTTGGGACACGGTGATGACGTGGACGCCACCGTGGGTGCGCTGGTTCGAGGGTGGGCAGCTGAACGCCAGCTACAACTGCCTGGACCGCCACGTGGAGGCTGGCGGCGGGGAGAAGGTCGCCTACCACTGGGAGGGCGAGCCCGGGGATCGGCGCACCATCACCTACCGGGACCTCTACGAGGAGACCTGTCGCTTCGCCAACGCCCTGCGGTCCATCGGTGTGACCAAGGGCGATCGCGTGGCGATCTACCTGGGCATGGTGCCGGAGCTGCCGGTCGCGATGCTGGCGTGTGCACGCATCGGCGCCGCCCACTCCGTCGTCTTCGGCGGGTTCAGCGCGGAGGCCCTGAAGGACCGCATCAACGACGCCGAGGCGAAGGTGCTGATCACGGCCGACGGCGCGTACCGGCGCGGGCAGGTCGTGCCGCTCAAGCAGAACGCTGAGGACGCGGTGAAGGACTGTCCCTCGATCGAGCACGTGGTGACGGTTCGCAGGACGGGCGGCGAGCATCCGTTCACGCCCGGCCGGGACCTCTGGTACCACGAGCTGATCGCCGACCAGCCGGCCGAGTGCGAGCCCGAGCACATGGATGCGGAGGACCTCCTGTATCTGCTGTACACGAGCGGGACCACCGGCAAGCCCAAGGGCATCGCCCACACCACGGGCGGCTACATGACGCAGGTGGCGGCCACGCACCGGTTGATCTTCGACATCCACGAGGACGACGTCTACTGGTGCGCGGCCGACATCGGCTGGGTGACCGGCCACTCGTACATCGTGTACGGGCCGCTCGCCAACCACACCACCGGCATCATCTACGAGGGCGCGCCGGACACGCCGGGCAAGGACCGGCTCTGGGAGATCGCCGAGCGGTACAGGGCGACGATCCTGTACACCGCACCCACCGCGATCCGCGCGTTCATGCAGTGGGGCACGGCCTTCCCGGAGCAGCACGACCTATCGTCGCTGCGGCTCCTGGGTTCGGTCGGCGAGCCGATCAACCCGGAGGCCTGGATCTGGTACTGGACCCACATCGGCGGCGAACGGTGTCCGATCGTCGACACCTGGTGGCAGACCGAGACCGGGGCCATCCTCATCACGCCGTTGCCCGGTGTGACGCCGCTGAAGCCCGGCTCCGCCACGAATCCTTTCCCGGGCATCCGCGCCGATGTCCTCGACGAGGCCGGCGAGTCGGTACCCGCGGGCGGCGGCGGCTACCTGGTGCTGACGCATCCGTGGCCCGCGATCGCGCGCACGATCTGGGGCGATCCGGACCGGTACGTCGAGACCTACTTCAGCAGATACGGGCCCGAGGTCTACGTGGCGGGCGACGGCTGCCGCCGGGACGAGGACGGCTACCTCTGGCTCCTGGGACGCATCGACGACGTCATGAACGTTGCGGGGCATCGCCTGTCGACCTACGAGATCGAGAGCGCCCTGGTGGACGATCAGCACGTAGCTGAGGCGGCGGTCGTCTCGAAGCCGCACGAGCTGAAGGGCGAGGGCATCGTCGCCTTCGTGACGTTGAAGAGCGGCGTGACGGGCGACGAGGCCATGCTGCAGCAGCTACGCGAACACGTGGCCACCATGATCGGGCCGATCGCCAAGCCCGACCAGATCATCTTCACGTCCGACCTCCCGAAGACCCGGTCGGGCAAGATCATGCGCCGCCTCCTCCGGGACGTGGCGCGCGGCAACACCCTCGGCGATGTGACGACGCTCGCGAACTCCGAGATCGTCGAGCAGATCCGCGATATGGCGGCGACCTCGGCAGGGGACGAGTGACGCTCTCGGGGTCGCCGCTTTCGGCGTCCGAGACCGAGTTCGTGGTGTCGGCTCGCCTCGCACACCTGGCCACGACCCGCAGCGACGGCACGCCGCACGTGGTGCCGATCTCGCCCGTGCTGGACCTGGACCGCCTGGTGTTCGCCACCGAGATCGACACGGTGAAGGTGCGGAACATCCGCGCGAACCCCTTCGTGGCGGTCTGCTTCGACCGGTACGACGAGGACTGGGCGCTGCTGCAGCAGGTGCTTCTGTACGGGGCGCCGTACTTCATCGAGACCGGCATGGAATTCCTGCGCGACCGCAACCTGCTGTACGAGAAGTTCCCGCAGTACGAGTCCTCCGCGCCGATCGAGGAGGCGACCTCGGTGATCGTGGAGGTGGAGATCGAGCGCGCCTCCACCTGGGGTTTCGGCTAGGGGGTCGCGTCTGCCGGGACGTGCTGGGCGAAGAACGCCAGGGCCAGCTCCATGTGGCGGATCTTCTCGTTGACGTCGTTCGCGTGATGGCCCGCCGCGTACAGGTACACGTCCACGGGATGTCGGCGGGCGCGCAGGGCGTGCGCGTACACCATCACCTGGCCGAGCGGACAGCGGCTGTCGTGCTCGCCGGCGATCAGGAGCACGGGTGCGCGCACACGGTCCACGTAGGTCATGGGATTCCGCTCGCGGAACAGCACCGGGACCTCCATGGGCGATCCGCCCATCGTGGCGATGTCCCAGTCGCGGAGCGGCGGCGCGCACTCGTAGTGTGCGGCCACGGAGTCGCCGACCGGGATCCCGCCGAGCACAGCCTGCCACCGGTCGGGGTGCAGGCCCGCGTTCAGCAGCGCGAGGTAGCCGCCCCACGACCAGCCCTCCAGGATGACGCGGTCCGGGTCGACGAGGCCCTCGGCCACCACGTGATCGAGGCCGGCCAGGATGTCCTGCGACTCGGGGAAGCCGATGTCCCCGCGGAGCCGTTCGCGGAAAGCCGTGTCGCGGCCCGTCGATCCCCGGTAGTTGACCAGCAGCACCGCGTAGCCCGCGTCGACGAAGGCCTGGACGTCGGGCTCGAACTCGTCGCGATCGTGCCAGTTCGGGCCGCCGTGCACGTGGATCACCGCGGGGAACGGCGGGGAGCCCTCGGGCGTGATCACGAAGCCGTGGATCTGCTCTCCGTCGGGGTTCGCGAACGCGATCGGGACGTAGGGGCGGCCGAGGGGCGCAGGCTCCGTCCCGAGCGACAGCACCTCCCGGCCCGCGAGATCCCGGATCACTGGCGGGGTGGCCCCGGTGTCGTGCCGGAACCATACGGTCCCGTCGGGGCGGACGCCTGCCTCCTCGATCGTGCCGGGCTCGTCGAGCAGCGTGGTGACGGCGCCGGTGGCCATCTCGGCCCGCAGGAGCTGCTGACGCCCGCCAGCCTCGTGGTGGAGCAGCAGCGCGCTCGCGTCCGGCCACCAGTCGCACCAGGTGACCGGGCCCGGCAGATCGGGAAGCGCGACGGCCTCTCGGCTGCCCGCGCTCAGATCCCAGATCGCGGGACGCTCGATGCCGGTGACCTCCTGGGAGACCACCAGCCGCAGATCGCCGGCCACCGGCGACCACCCGCCGGCCGCCAGCATCCGGCCCTCGTCGAGCTGGTCCCCCACCATCGCGCCCGACCGCACGTCCAGGATCCGCAGCGCAGTCCGCTCGATGTCACCGTGCTCCGAGTGCCGGATGCACACAAGCGCGCCGTTCGCCGACAGCCCGCCGGTCCCCGCGGGGTACTCACGACCCACCCCCGCGGGGCTGGCGTGGCGATACAGCTCCCGAGCGGGCTCGCCGTCGATGGAGACCAGCACGCGGTAGTCGTCGTCGGTCACCAGGCCGACCGCGATCGTGTCGCCGGCGAGCGACAGCCCGCCGGACCACCCGTCGGGCACGCCGGGCAGCAGGGGCTCCGCCGCACCGCCCGCGAAGGGCGTCACGAGCCAGCGCCCGCGCTCGTCGCCCACCGGATCCAGCCACCAGACCACGCCCGAGCCGTCCGGCAGCAGGTGGACCTCCTCCGCACCCACGCCCTCAGCCGAGATCTGCCTCCGCTCCCCGCTGGACAGGTCCCACGCCCACGCCTGTGATGAGCTCCCTTCGGTGGAGATCACACCAAGCCGGTCGGGCTGCTGCGAGGCCCACGTCACGGCATCGATCCTCGGGGCCAGGTAGCGGCGTTTCCAGGTGGGCATGTCGCTCATTCGGGAGCGGATGGTACCGGCTGGCAGGGACCCGGGCCCACTCGGCTTGTCAGAACCCGCCTCTGTGGAGGTACACTCGTTAGCACTCGACGGGGCCGAGTGCTAGCAGTCCGGACCCCGAGCTGAGAAGCCCACGGACCGAGGAGGCAAAATGGCACCGAAGATCATCGTGTTCGACGAGGACGCGCGGCGCTCGCTGGAGCGTGGCATGGACCAGCTCGCGAACGCCGTGAAGATCACGCTGGGGCCGAAGGGCCGCAACGTCGTGCTCGAGAAGAAGTGGGGCGCCCCCACGATCACGAACGACGGCGTCTCGATCGCGAAGGAGATCGAGCTCGAAGACCCGGTCGAGAAGATCGGTGCCGAGCTCGTCAAGGAGGTCGCGAAGAAGACCGACGACGTGGCCGGTGACGGTACGACGACGGCTACCGTGCTCGCGCAGGCGATCGTGAAGGAGGGCCTGCGCAACGTGGCGGCAGGCGCCAACCCGATGAGCCTGAAGCGTGGCATCGAGCGCGCCACCGAGCTCGCCGTGGAGGCCATCAAGAACCAGTCCAAGGAGGTCGACGACAAGGACGAGATCGCCAACGTCGGCGCCATCTCCGCCGCCGACCCCGAGATCGGCCGCCAGATCGCCGAGGCCGTCGACAAGGTCGGCAAGGACGGCGTCATCACGGTGGAGGAGTCCAACACCTTCGGCATGGAGCTCGAGTTCGTCGAGGGCATGCGGTTCGACAAGGGCTACATCTCCCCGTACTTCGTCACCGACCCCGAGCGCATGGAGGCGGTCCTGGAGGACCCCTACATCCTCATCGCGAACAGCAAGATCTCGGCGGTGAAGGATCTGCTCCCGGTCCTGGAGAAGGTCATGCAGGCCGGCAAGCCGGTCCTGGTGCTCTCCGAGGACGTCGAGGGAGAGGCGCTCGCCACGCTGGTGGTCAACAAGATCCGCGGCACGTTCCGCAGCGCCGCCGTGAAGGCCCCCGGGTTCGGCGATCGTCGCAAGGCCATGCTGCAGGACATCGCGATCCTCACCGGCGCCACGGTCGTCTCCGAGGAGGTCGGCCTGAAGCTGGAGAGCGCCACCATGGATCTCCTCGGTCAGGCCCGCAAGGTCGTCGTCACGAAGGACGAGACGACGATCGTCGAGGGCAACGGCAAGGACGAGGACATCCAGGGCCGGATCAA
>JBDUEF010000038.1:0-18362 GCA_040002535.1 Actinomycetota bacterium
CGATGTGCACCGCGTCCAGCGCCGCGCCCAGGCGGAGGTTGTCCGCGCACGAGAACAGCACCAGGGCGCTCGGATCGTGCTCGACCTGCCGCACGCGGCCCACCAGGGCCACATCGAGGCCCGCCGACTCCAGCGGTGAGGGGTACACGCCGCGCGAGGGGTCGTCGCGCAGCTCCACGCTGGACGCGCCGCGCAGGATCTGGCGCGCCTCGTCCACCCCGATCGGCCGCCCGAACCCCGCCACCAGGCTCACACCGTGCCCCACCGGCACGGGCACGCGCACGCTGGTCGCCACGACCGGCAGGTCCGGCAGGCCCAGGATCTTGCGGGGCTCGGCCATCATCTTGGCTTCCTCGCCCGTGTAGCCACCGGGCTCGAACTCCCCGATCTTCGGCACCACGTTGTAGGCGATCGTCTTGCCGACCACCTCGCCGAAGGGGAGCGAGTCGAAGTCCGCGTCGCCGAGCGTCTCCTCCTGCCCGTGCAGCTTCTCGATCTGCTCGGCCAGCTCCCGGGTGCCCTTCATCCCGGCGCCGCTCACGCTCTGGTACGAGCTCATGACCAGCGACCGCAGGCCGGCCGCGCGGTGCAGCGGCCCGATCGCCAGCATGGCCGCGATCGTGGTGCAGTTGGGCACGGCGATCACGCGCGGCGCCGGCGAGCCCTGCAGGGCCTCGGGGTTCACCTCCGGGATAGAGAGCGGCACGTCGGGGTCCATCCGGAACGCGCTGGAGTTGTCGATGCACGTGGTGCCGGAGGCGGCCACCTGCGGGATGAGGGAGCGCGACACGGACGCGCCGGCGCTCACCAGCGCCAGGTCCACGCCGTTGAGCGCCTCCAGCGAGAGCACGCCGACCGTGTGCTCCTCGCCCCGGAAGCGCACGCGCGTGCCTGCGGAGCGCTCGCTGGCCAGCGGCACGAAGGAGCCGACCGGGAACTCCCGCTCCTCCAGGATCGCGGTCATGGTCCGGCCGACCGCGCCGGTGGCGCCCACGACGGCGACGCGCAGCTCGTTCGACATGGCACCCATGCTAGACGCCGCCGGCCTCGGGACGGCTCAGCCGGCGGCGGCCGGCTCGTCCCCCAGATGGAAGCGCGCGTGCACTGCCCGCACCGCTCGCTGGGCGTCGGCCTCCCGGATCACGCAGGAGATGCGGATCGAGCTGGTGGAGATCATCTCGATGTTGATGCCCTCGTCGGCGAGGGCGTCGAACATGTCGGCGGCCACGCCCGGATGCGACTTCATGCCCGCCCCGACCAGCGAGAGCTTGGCGATGGCGTCGTCGGACTCGAACCGCAGCGCGCCGATCTCCTCCACCAGCCGCTCCACGACCCCCTTCAGCCGGGGCAGGTCGGCGGTGGGCACGGTGAAGGACAGGTCGGTCTTGGATTCGTGGGAGATGTTCTGCACGATCATGTCCACGTTGATGCCCTCGTCGGCCACCGCCCGGAACACGGTGGCGGCCACGCCCGGCCGGTCGGGCACGTCGTCGAGGGTCACCTTCGCCTCGTCGGTCTCGATCGCGACGCCGGAGATCATCGCCTGTTCCATGTCGGTCTCCTCCATCTCCTGGACCCACGTGCCGGGGCCGTCCGTGAAGGACGATCGCACGTGGATGCGGACGCCGTGGCGGCGCGCGTACTCCACCGATCGGAGCTGCAGCACCTTGGAGCCTGCGGCCGCGAGCTCCAGCATGTCCTCGTAGCCGATCGCCTCGATCCTGCGGGCATCCGGCTCCAGGCGGGGATCGGCCGTGTACACGCCGTCGACGTCAGTGCAGATCTCGCAGTGGTCGGCGCCCAGAGCGGCGGCCATGGCCATCCCCGTGGTGTCCGAGCCGCCGCGTCCCAGCGTGGTGATCTCGTACGCGCTGGACAGCCCCTGGAAGCCCGCGATGATGACGACGTTGCCCGCCTGCAGCGACTCGAGGATCCGCTTGGGACGGATCTCCACGATCCTGGCCTTGCCGTGATCGGTGTCGGTGATGATGCCGGCCTGCGAGCCCGTGTAGCTGGCCGCTCGGCAGCCGCGCGCGTTGATCGCGATGGCCAGCAGGCTCATGGCGATGCGCTCCCCCGCCGTCAGCAGCATGTCGAGCTCCCGCGGCTCGGGGGTGGCGGTGACCTCGTTGGCCATGGCTAGCAATTCGTCCGTGCTGTCGCCCATGGCGGAGACCACCACGCAGACGTCGAAGCCCTGTTCCTTGGCCTGCACGACCCGGTCCGCCACAGCCTGGATGCGCGCCACGCCTCCGACGGATGTGCCCCCGTACTTCTGCACGATGATGGGTCTGGGCACGGCGGTTGCCGGTCCTTCCGCTCGGAGGGTCGAGCCTAGCATCTGGGTTGCGGCGCCCCCGCGCGTGTCAGCCGCCTGACGTGGATCCCACCCGGGTCGGCCGAGCGCATGTTCCACATGCCGGGACGCCCATCCCACAGAGTCGAACATGGACTCCGGGGAGCTACGGCGAATCCGTGTCAACGCGCTGACACCCAGCCGGCCCCCCTGTCACAGCGGGAACCCCTCGCGGCATGATGACGTCGACAGGACACGAACCCCGGCCGGCGGCCGGAGCCCCCGACCTCGAGGGACGGCGCGTGGACGAGCGGACCGACGCACAGCTCCTGGTGGCATCCCGCACGGATCCGGAGGCCTTCACGGCTCTGTACCGGCGGCATGCCGAGGCGCTGCTGCGATTCTTCGCCCGCCGCACGCTGGACCCCGAGGCCGCCGCGGAGCTCACGGCCGAGACGTTCGCGCAGGCGTTCGCGTCACGCTCGACCTATCGCGACCAGGGGGTGGACGGCGTGGCATGGCTCTACGGGGTGGCCCGGCATCAGCTCGGTCGGTTCTTCCGCAGCGGGCGCGTCGACGCCGAGGCACGCCGCAAGCTCGGCATGCCCGAGCGACCGATCCCGCCCGAGGACTTCGATCGGATCGAGGAGCTCGTGGACTTCGAGCCGATCCGCAAGGCGCTCGTCGAGGCGATCGACGAGCTGCCGGCGACGCAGCAGGACGCGTTGCGCCTGCGGATCCTGGACGGGAACTCCTACTCCGACGTCGCGCGAGCGCTGTCGTGCACAGAGACCAACGCCCGCCAGCGCGTCAGCCGCGGCCTGCGCCAGTTGGCGCTGGCGCTGCAGGAGCGCGGGCTGGCCCTCACCACGGAGGCCGACGGATGAACAGCAGGTTCACCTTCCTCGATCAGCTCGAGACCGATCTTCGCCGCGCCGCCGAGCGCGAGCAGCACTGGAGCGGCCAGCAGCTCGCCTCGGCGCGCACGTCCCCGGAGCGGTGGCGGCCGGGCTGGTTCGCCGTCGCGGCGGCGTTCGTCGCGCTCCTGGTGGTGGCCGGCGCGATCGGCGTGGCGTCGCAGCTCGGGCGGGACGACGGGAGTACCGGGCGTTTCGCGGCCGTCGGTGGGGCGGTCTCGGGCAGCGGCGGAGAACCGACGGCCGCCGCCAGCGGGATATCGGTGCCTGCGTTGAACGCGAGGGATCAACTGGAGGCGGCACAGCCCGCTCCGGCCGGAGCTGACGTGAGCTACGACGCGGTCAAAGCGCTACACGCAGGGTTGGGGGCGAGCGGGGGCGGCAAGCCTATACCGCAGCAGGACCTCTCCAAGATCATCCGCGACGGCACGATCACCGTGGTCGTGCCGAAGGACGGGTTCGGTGACGCCTTCGACGAGGCCACCGGCATCGCCGAGGCCGCGGGCGGATTCGTGCTGTCCAGCGCGATCAGTCAGGAGAACCAGGGGACGCTCACGATCCGCATCCCCTCCCAGAAGCTCGACGGCGCGGTCGTGAAGCTGCGCGCCCTGGGTCGCCTGGCCGAGCTCACGCTCACCGGCAAGGACGTGACGGCGAGCTACATCGACCTCAAGTCCCGGCTGGGCGTTCTGCAGACGCAGCGCGAGCTGATCGTGCGATTGTTGAAGGCCTCCACCACGGTGAGCGGCCAGCTCAGCCTCTCCAACAGGTTCTCGGAGGTGCAGACGCAGATCGAGCAGATCCAGGGGCAGCTCAACGTCCTGAACGACAAGGTGGATCTGGCCACGCTGCAGGTCACCCTGCGCGAGGAGGGTGTGGCGGCTCCCGCGGACGCCGACGAGATCCGCAACCCGAGCCTTGGCTCGGCGTGGGACCGTGCGGTGCAGGGGTTCCTCGGTGTTATCGCGGCCGTGGTCGTGGGCCTGGGGTACCTGCTGCCGGTCCTGGTCATCGCCGGGGTCGTGCTGGGGCTGCGCCTCCTGCTCAGGCGTCGCCGAGCAACCAGCTGAGCGCCCAGCGGCGCTCGGCGGAGAGCGAGACCATGACGGCCTCGTCTCCCTCGGCGCCCAGCAACGCGCCGTGCCACGTGTCGGCCTCGCCCAGCGCGCGCAGCAGCTCGTCGTCGCTGCGCAGGCGCGAGACGGCCCGGAAGCGATCCACCGACCCCGACTCCACGATGGCCGCGTCCATCGTGGTCTGCTCGAACTCCGTGTCGTAGGGCGGGACGGACTCGAAGTGGCCGAGCGCCCACAGCAGGGTGCCCAGGGCCTCCTTGCGCCACACCGCGTCCACGATCGCCTCCGGCGGCCACAGGCCCGACTCGGCCGACAGCAGGCGAGCCTCGGTCTCGGTGAGCGCGTCCGCCAGGTCGTTCTCGGCCAGCCAGGCCTCGGTCTCCTCACGGGCCCGCTCGGCCTGGGTCACGCGACCCGGATCGGCGTCGGCGTCGTCCAGCACGTGTTCGATGTAGCCGCGACGCACGAACGCGTACAGGACCAGGGCGCGGTCGGCTGCCTCGCGGGAGGTGGGTCGGTCGCCCACCGCAGCTACATCTCGCGGCGGCCCTCGAGCGCCTGCGAGAGCGTGACCTCGTCGGCGTACTCGAGGTCGCCGCCCACCGGCAGCCCGCTGGCCAGCCGCGTGACCGTGATCCCGAGCGGCTTCAGCAGCGCCGCCACGTACATGGCGGTGGCGTTGCCCTCCAGGTTCGGGTTCGTGGCCAGGATCACCTCGGTCACGTGGTCGCGCTCCACGCGGTCCAGCAACTCCTGCACGCGCAGGTCGTCGGGACCGATGCCGTCCAGCGGGCTGATCGCGCCGCCCAGTACGTGGTAGCGGCCCTTGATCACGCCGGCCTTCTCGATGGTGGCCGCGTCCTTGGGCTCCTCCACCACGCAGATCGTGGTGATGTCGCGCCCCGCGTCGCGGCAGATCCGGCAGAGGTCGCCCTCGGCCACGTTGCCGCACTCGCGGCAGAACGCGATGCGCTCCTTCGCCTGCACGATCACCTGCGCCAGACGCTTCGCGTCCTCCGGCGGGGCCTTCACCAGCCAGAAGGCCAGCCGCTGCGCGGACTTGGGGCCGACACCGGGCAGTCGGGACAGCTCGTCGATCAACTCCTGGATCGGACCCTCGTACACGCCCTACTCCGCCTTCGCGTCCGAGGGGACGTGGGCGCCCAGCTGCTCCTGGAGCCGCCGGAGGGCCTCCTCCTCCGAGGGCGTCTCCTCCTCCTCCACGACCAGCACCTCGACGCCGCCGCCCACCACCGGCTCGCGGACGATGCACACGATGCGCGGCGTGATGCCGAACAGCTCGCCCAGAGCGCTGCGCAGGTCGTCGGCCTGGCTGTCCACCTTCTGCACGCCGAACTTCTTGTCGGGGGGGAAGGCGAGCTCCAGCGTCTCCCCGTCGAAGCCCGCGACGGTGGCGGACTCCAGCAGCGCGCGCAGGATCATCTTGCGGTGCTGGCCCAGGTGATCGATCAGGCTCGGCCACGAGCGGCGCAGCATGGCGGTGTCGACGTTGCCGGTGCTCGGTTCCTGCGTGGGGGCCGGTCGGTCCGGCGTGGTAGCCGGTCGGTCCGGCGTGGTAGCGGCCGGCTCCACGGCAGTGTCCACCGGGGTGTGATCGTCGGCGGGGCTCGGGGCCTTCGTAGGCGCGGCGGGCTTCGGTGGTGCGGGCGCCGTGGCGACGTCCAGGTTGGCGAGGCGCTCCAGGCGCTCCATCCGGGCCACGAGACCGGCCGGGTTGGGGTCGGTCTCGGGCAGCGTGCCGCGGACCAGCGCCAGCTCCAGGCTCAGACGCGGGCTGGTGGTCCAGCGCATGTCGTTCTGCGCGGCCAGCAGCAGCTCGATGACGCGGGCGAGCTCGGGGGCGGTGAACTTCGCGGCCTGGGCGCGCAGATGCTCGTACCGGTCCGCCGCCACGTCCAGCAGATCGTCCTGGCCGGGCGCCGTCTGCACCAGCAACAGGTTGCGGAAGTGCGCCAGGGTCTCGGCGGTCACGTTGCGCAGGTCCTGGCCGTCCTGCACCAGGCGATCGACGATCTCGAACGCCGCGCGGGCGTCGCCCACCGCCACCGCGTCGGCGAGCTCGTGCTGGACCTCGGCGCGGGGCGCGCCCAGCAGCGCGGCGATGACCTCGTCGTCGACGGTCTGGCCGCCCATGACGCTGGCCTGATCGAGGAGTGAGAGGGCGTCGCGGGCGCTGCCTTCGGAGTGACGCGCGATGACGGCGGCGGCCGACCCGGTGAGGGTGACGCCCTCCGCGGCGGCGATCGTCTGCAGGTGCGCCGCGAGCTGCTCCATGGTGATGCGGCGGAAGTCGAAGCGCTGACAGCGACCGATGATCGTCGCCGGCATCTTGTGCGGCTCCGTGGTGGCCAGCACGAAGCGCACGCCCGGCGGGGGCTCCTCGAAGACCTTCAGCAGCGCGTCGAACGCCTCACGGGACAGGCGCTGAGCCTCGTCGATGATGTAGACCTTCTCGCGGCCCATCGCGGGGGCGGTTGGCGCTCGTTCGCGCAACTCGCGGGCGTCCTCCACGCCACCGTGACTGGCCGCGTCGATCTCCACGACATCCAGGTGCTGCCCTTCACGCACCGCCACGCACTGCGTGCAGGTGCCGCACGGCTCCGCGGTGGGTCCGTTCTCGCAGTTCACCATCTTCGCCAGGATGCGCGCCGTCGAGGTCTTGCCGGTCCCACGGGGGCCGCAGAAGAGGAAGGCGTGGTGCAGGCGGTTCTCGCGGATCGCGCCGGTCAGGGCGCGCACGACGTGGTCCTGCCCCAGAACCTCGGCCGGCGTCTGCGGCCGGTACCGGCGATAGAGGGCCTGGTGCTGCTTCTCCTCCGCCACTGCTCCCCCTCACATCCCCCCGCGCTCGCGGGAGGAGACGATGTGACCGTGCACCCGCCGTCGACCACGGGCGGCTCGGGCGCCTCCTGGATCGGTAGCTCCGGCCAGGCGAACCCACGGCACCCGCCGGCGACCGCTTACGGCTGCTTCCTTCCGGACCTGACCGGGTTCGCGGACCGACGTCGCGTGGGACCAGACCATCAACGCTCCGTGCCCAGAGCTGCCCCGGACCATCCGGGCCTCGGACGGGGATTCAGCCCCGCTAGAGCGGATTGCGGGTACAGGGCACCGCTGGCTCCCCGCCTAGCACGGTCACCGCGGCAGTATACGAGCAGCGTCGCACGGGGCGGTCTGCTCACGCCGGCCGCGGCGTCGTCCACACGTCCCAGACGGCGACCTCGCGGAAGCCCAGCCGCTCGTACATGGAGCGCGCCATCCGCGTGGGATGCAGCCACACCAGGTCGACGTCGGCGAAGCCGGTGGCGGCGGCCACCGTGATGGCCGAGCCGATGCCGCGCCGGCGCGCGGGCGGGAGCACCGCCACGCCGAAGACCCCCACGGATCGCTGGTGGCGGTACGCGATCGCCTGCGCGACCGGACGGCGATCCATCGTGCCGATGAAGGCTCGGGTGTCCCGATCGTGCAGGAGGCCGGGCGACAGGAGTCCACGGGCCGACTGCGGATCGGTGCCGAAGGCCTCGATCTCCACGCTCACCATGGCCGCGAGGCCCGTGGGATCGACGACGCTCATGGTCTGCAGGCCCGTCGGGGCCGGCGGACGCCACATGGTTGCCGGGTCGGCGATCAATGCGGGGTGCGAGAACAGCTTGGTGAGTCCGGCCGTGGCCAGAGCCGCCTCCAGCTCGGGATGGCGATCGCGCTCGACCTCGAGGCCGAGAGGCTGGTTCCGTTGGTGGGCGGCGGCGGCGGCCGCCGCGATCGTCCGCGCGGGGTCCGCGGGCATGGCCACCACGATCCCCCCGTTCAAACTCTCGTCTGGCAGGTTCGTGAACGTCATCACGACGCCGTCGAGCTCCACCACCTCGCCGCGGGGCGCTGTCAGCGCCCGGCGGCGCGCCGCCGCCTCCAATCCCTCCGCGACGCGTTCGGCCTCACCCATGATGGGCGGTCTGATGGACCGGCTGTCCGAGAGCACCCGGTCCTTAGGGGTCGCGTTCCATCTGCTCGGCGCCACGCCGGTAGTTCCCGGTCGCGCGTTGGAGCAGGGCCTGCACGGTCTCGTCGTCTGCGCCCTCGAGTTGCGGCGCGAGCTTCGCCGCGGCCGATCCAGAGATGACCTTGACGGTGCGGCCCCGGCGCTGGACGCGCACGGTGCCCTCGGCCGTAACGCGGAACCCGAACGGTTCTGCCACGTTCGCTCCTCCTTCGTGATGGCCGGTGTTCGCTGCCTCCATCCTACGCATCGGCGCCGGTTCTCGCTCCGTCGATAGGATGCCGGGGATGGACACCGACGTCGATCTGCCCGCCGGCCTGCGCACCCGCGTCCCCACGCTCGAGGATGCCCGGTCGGTTCTCGAGCTGGTGGCCGCGCACGAGCTGGCGGTGCAGGGCGAGGCCGAGGTGGCCTTCGAGGACATCCTGTCGGACTGGCAGCGGCCGAGCTTCGACCTGACGAACGACTCGATCCTGGTGTTCGACGGCCAGCGGATGACCGCCGAGGCCGAGGTCTTCAAGGGGCGGCGCGCGGAGGTGATGGTGCATCCCGACGCGTGGGGTCGTGGGATCGGCACCTGGTTGCTGGGATGGACCGAACGCCGAGCGCGTGCCGCCGGCGGCACGCTGGTGGGACAGACCGTGCCGGACACGCTCGTCACCGCCATCGATCTCTTCGGCCGCCACGGCTACCACGCGATGTGGACCTCGTGGGTCCTGGAGATCGCCCTCGAGGCGGCTCCGCACCAGCCAGAGCTCCCCCCCGGGTTCACGCTGCGCCCCTACATCCCGGGTCGGGACGACCACCCCGTCTATGAGGTCGTCGAGCGCGCCTTCGCCGAGTGGCCCGACCGCGCCGCCACCAGCTTCGAGGACTGGCACGCCTCCACCGTCGGGCGGCAGGGCTTCGACCCCGCCCTGCTGTTCGTGGTCGATCACCAGGACGAGCCCGTCGGTGTCAGCTTCTGCATCGACACGGGCGCCGACGGCTGGGTGCAGTCACTCGCGGTCGCGCGGGAGCATCGCGGGGAAGGCCTGGCCCGTGGGCTGCTGCAACGGGCGTTCGTGGAGTTCCACCGTCGCGGGCGGTCAAGGGTGCAGCTCAGCACGGACTCGCGCACCGGGTCGCTCGGTCTGTACGAACACGTGGGCATGCACGTCGTGCGGTCGTACACGCACCACGCGAAGGAGATCTAGCGGACCGTCGGCGGTGGCCGAGGGATTCGAACCCTCGAGGGAGTTGCCCCCCTACACGCTTTCCAGGCGTGTCCCTTCGGCCGCTCGGGCAGGCCACCGTCGGGGAGTCTACGGAGACGCGACGACCATGGGCGGGCCGCCGAGGCGGCCCGCCCTTGCCGCGGAGGCGGCGCGATTCGAACGCGCGAGAGGCGGATTAGGCCCCTAACCGCTTTCGAGGCGGTCCCGTTCGTCCACTCCGGCACGCCTCCGTCGGTGAGTTTAGCAATTGGCTCACCCCTGCCCCGACGTGCGACGATGCACCGGAACAGGGAGTGGGAGGGGAGCCGGTGGATGCGAAGCGCCTGAACGAAGTGCCGCTGTTCGCGGGGTTGTCGAAGCGGGAGCGTGAGCAGGTGGCCAGGTGGGCCGACGAGATCGACGAGCCGGCGGGCTACCTGCTGGTCAACCAGGGGAACTTCGCGCATGAGTTCTTCGTGCTACTGGAGGGCACCGTGGAGGTTCGCAAGGACGACCAGCACCTGACCGACCTGGGACCCGGGGACTTCTTCGGCGAGATCGCCCTGGTCGCGCAGGACCGGCGCACGGCCAGCGTGACGGCGACCACGCCGGTGCGTGCGATCGTGATGCATGCCCGGGATTTCGGCGCCATGCGCACGGCGATGCCGGCGGTGTGCGACCGGATCGAGGCCGCGATCCACGAACGCCTCCCCCGGTAACGCCCTGGGGGTCAGCGGCGGTCGCGGAAGAAGGCGCGCAGGATCTCGCCGCACTCGTCGGCCAGCACGCCAGCGGTGAGCTCCGTGCGATGGTTCAAGCGGGCGTCCTGGAGGAGGGTGCCGAGCGAGCCGGCGAAGCCGGCCTTCGGATCGGCGGCGCCGAACACCACCCGATCGATCCGAGCCAGCACCGACGCGCCCGCGCACATGGCACACGGCTCCAACGTCACGTAGAGGGTGCAGCCCTCCAGGTGCCACGACCGCAGCGCCCTGGCGGCCGCGCGCAGGGCCGCGATCTCCGCGTGCGCGGTAGGATCACGCTCGAGCTCGCGCGCGTTGCCGGCGACCGCGAGGACCTCGCCGCCGCGCACCACGGCGGCGCCCACCGGCACGTCGCCGTGCGCCGTGCATCGGCGCGCCTCGTCCAGCGCCAGCCGCATGAACCGTTCGTCGACGTCACTAGTATGGTTCATACTAGTAGGCATCGATCTCGAGCAGCCGCTCGTCGGTGATGCCGAGGTGATGGGCGACCTCGTGCGCCACGGTGTGTGCCACGACGCGACGCAGGCGTTCCTCGTCGGGGCCGGCCACGGCCTCGATCACGCGCCGGTACAGCGTGATGCGGTCGGGCATCACGCCGGAGTAGTGGAACCCACGGTTCAGGAGCGGCACGCCGTGATACAGGCCGAGCAGGCCCGGCTGGCCTGAGGGCGGGTCCTCCTCGACCACGACCTGCACGTTGTCCATGATGTCGAGCACCCACGCCGGCAGGCCGTCGAGCGCCTCGGCGGCCAGCTCCTCGAACCGCTCCTCGGACACCACGGCGGGTAGCCTACGCCCATGCCTGGGGCCCTCCTCACCGACCTCTACGAGCTGAACATGGCCGCCAGCTACCTCAAGCGCCGCATGGACGCGCCGGCCACGTTCAGCCTGTACGTGCGCAACCTCCCCCCGGAGCGCGGGTTCCTGGTGGCGGCCGGACTCGACGCCTGCCTGTCCTATCTGGAATCGTTCGCGTTCGACGAGGACGAGCTCGCGTACCTGGCGACGATCGGGTTCGATGACGCGGCGCTGGATGCGTTCCGGCGCCTGCGTTTCGACGGGGACGTCTGGGCGGTGGCCGAGGGGACGGTCGTGTATGCGAACGAGCCGATCCTGGAGCTCACGGCGCCGATCGCCGTGGCCCAGCTCGTGGAGAGCTACGTGTTGAACGCGATCACGCTGCACACCACGATGGCGTCGAAGGCGACGCGCTACCGGGTGGCGGCCGAGGGCCGTAACCTGGTGGACTTCGCGCTGCGACGCACGCACGGCATGGATGCGGCGATGGCCGTCACGCGGGCCAGCGCGATCGCCGGGTTCGTGGCCACCAGCAACGTGGAGGGCGCCCGCCGGCTGGGCCTGCGACCCTCCGGCACCATGGCGCACTCCTACATCGAGTCCTTCGACGGCGAGGCCGAGGCGTTCACTGCCTTCGCGGAGGACTTCCCCGAACGGCCGACCTTCCTGGTGGACACCTACGACACGCTCGGCGGCGTGCGAATCGCGATCGAGGTGATCCGCCAACGGGGCCTGGAGGCGACGTCGAGCATCCGGATCGACAGCGGCGATCTCGACGGCCTCTCGCGCGGCGCGCGGGCGATGCTGGACGAGGCCGGTATGCAGGAGGTGCGCATCTTCGTCAGCGGCGGCCTCGACGAGCGGGAGGTGGCGACGCTGGTGCGTGAGCGAGCGCCCATCGACGCGTTCGGCATCGGCACGCAGATGGGCGTCTCCTTCGACGTGCCGTGCCTGGAGTCGGTGTACAAGCTCGTCCGGTACGACGGGCGGCCGGTCGTGAAGCTCTCCACCGGAAAGCGGACCCTCCCCGGCGAGAAGCAGGTGTGGCGCGGGGCGGGCGGCGACCTGGTGGGCCTGCGCGATGAGGACCTTCCCGGCGAGCGGTTGCTGACGGAGGTGATGCGAGCCGGCGCACGGACCGGGGAGCCCTGCACGATCGAGGCCGCGCGCGCGCGACTGGAGCGGGAGCTCGCGGCCGTGCCGGCGGAGGCGCTGTCGCTGGACGCGCCGCGGCCCCGCGTGGCGAAGGTGTCCCAGGCGCTCGCGGCGCTCGCGGATCAGGCGAGGGCCGAGGCGCTCCAGCGCTCCGCGAGGAGCTCCGGGTGATCGCGGAGTGACCGAGCGGGTCGCACTCGTCACCGGCTGCTCCACCGGGATCGGCCGCGCGTCGGCGCTGGCCCTGCAGAGCGCCGGCGTCATCACCTACGCCACCGCGCGGCGGCCGGAGACGCTGGCCGAGCTGGAGGCCGCCGGCTGCCGGACGATGGCGCTGGACGTCACCGACGAGGCCGCGCGCGCCGACGCCGTCGCCGCGATCGAGCACGAGCAGGGCCGGCTCGACGTCCTGGTCAACAACGCCGGCTACGCCGAGTACGGACCCCTGGAGGAGATCTCGCTGGAGCGCTGGCGACGGGAATTCGAGACCAACGTGTTCGGCGCTGTCGGCCTCATCCAGCTCGCGTTGCCGGGGATGCGGGAGCGCCGGATGGGCCGGATCGTCAACATGAGCTCCATGGGCGGCCTGATGGCCTTCCCTCTGGGGGCGCCGTACCATGCCAGCAAGTTCGCGCTGGAGGCGCTGTCCGACGCCCTGCGTGTGGAGGTGGCGCCGTTCGGGATCGACGTCGTCGTGATCGAGCCGGGCATCATCGCCACCGGATACGCGGACACGGCCTCCGCCGGGCTGCGCGAGGCCGCCGAGGGACCGTACGGCGCGCTGGCCACGTCATTCCTGGCCGCCATGGCCTCGAGCTACCAGGGCCGGGCCGCGGCCTCTCCGGAGCGGGTGGCGGACGTGGTGGTGCGAGCGGTCACCGCGGCGCGTCCCCGCACCCGCTACAAGGTGACGCTGAACGCCCGGCTCCTCCCGGCAGCCAGGTCGGCGCTGCCCGACCGGATGTGGGACGCGCTGCTGCGCAGGACGTTCCGCGCGGGTTAGGCGCTGGGCAGCCAGCTCGGGCGCGCGGCCTCGTAGGCGGTGATCTTGTCCTCGTTGCGGAGGCTGAGGCCGATGTCGTCAAGGCCCTCCAGCAGACGCCACCGGGTGAAGTCCTCCATGTCGAAGGTCTCGTCCAGCCCGGGGGCGCTGACGGTGAGGCTGTGGAGGTCCACCACGATCCGCGTGGTGGGATCGTCCAGCACCGCGTCCATCAGTGCGCGTACGGACTCGAGACGCAGCTCCACCGGCAACAGCCCGATCTTCGTGCAGTTGTTGCGGAAGATGTCGGCGAAGCTCGGGGCGATCACGGCGCGGAAGCCGGCGTCCTCGATCGCCCACGGCGCGTGCTCGCGGCTGGACCCGCACCCGAAGTTCTCGCCGGCGATCAGCACCGAGGCGCCCGCGTAGCGAGGATCGTTGATCACGAAGTCCGGATCCTTGCGCCACTCCGCGAACAGGAACGGCCCGAACCCGGTGCGCTCCACGCGCTTGAGGTACTCGGCGGGGATGATCTGGTCGGTGTCGACGTCGCTGCGGTCGATCGGCAGCGCGGTGCCCTCGATCACGGTGACCGGCTCCATCAGGCCTCCAGCTCCTCGGGCGTGCCGAAACGGCCCAGGATCGCGGTGGCGGCGGCGACGGCCGGACTCACCAGGTGCGTGCGTCCGCCCTTGCCCTGGCGTCCCTCGAAGTTGCGGTTGCTGGTGCTGGCGCTGCGGTCGCCGGGGTTCAGCGTGTCGGGGTTCATGCCAAGGCACATGGAGCAGCCGGCGCCGCGCCACTCGAAGCCGGCGTCGGCGAAGACGCGGTCCAGTCCCTCGGCCTCGGCCTGCTGCTTCACGGCGAACGAGCCCGGTACCACCAGCGCGCGCAGGCCGGCGGCGACCGTGCGGCCGCCCACGACCGCGGCGGCGACGCGGAGATCCTCCATCCGTGAGTTCGTGCACGAGCCGATGAAGATCGTGTCGGGGCGGATCTGACGGATCGGCGTGCCGGCCCGCAGATCCATGTACGCGAGCGCGCGGGCGGCCGCCTCGCGCTTGGAGGCGTCGTCGAAGCTGTCGGGGTCGGGGACCTCTCCGTCGATCGTCACCGACTGCGCCGGGTTGGTGCCCCAGCTCACGTAGGGCTTCAGCACGGCGGCGTCGATCGTCACCTCCCGGTCGAAGCGGGCGTCCGGGTCGGTGGGCAGCGTGCGCCACTCGTCCAGCGCGCGTTCCCAGTCGCCGCCCTGCGGGGCGTGCGGGCGGCCCTCGACGTAGGCGAAGGTGGTGTCGTCGGGCGCCACCATTCCGGCGCGCGCGCCCGCCTCGATCGACATGTTGCAGACCGTCATGCGCCCCTCCATGGAGAGGGCGTGGATCGCGGAGCCGCGGTACTCCACCACGCGGCCGGTGCCGCCGCCGGTCCCGATCCGGTTGATGATGCCCAGGATCACGTCCTTCGCCGAGACGCCGGCGGGCAGCTCGCCGTCGACGGTGATCGCCATGGTGCCCGGCGTGTTCTGCGGCAGGGTCTGGGTGGCCAGGACGTGCTCCACCTCGGAGGTGCCGATTCCGAAGGCCAGCGCGCCGAACGCCCCGTGCGTGGAGGTGTGCGAGTCCCCGCAGACGATGACCAGACCCGGCTGCGTGTAGCCCTGCTCGGGCCCGATCACGTGCACGATGCCCTGGCCGGGCGCGCCCATGGGGTGCAGGGTGACGCCGAACTCCGCCGCGTTGGTCGCCAGGGCCTCGATCTGCCGGCGGCTGATCGGATCGGTGATGGGCCCGGGCGTCGTCGGGACGTTGTGGTCCATGGTGGCGACCGTGAGCTCAGGCCGGCGGACGGGGCGGCCGTGCAGGCGGAGGCCGTCGAAGGCCTGCGGGGAGGTGACCTCATGGACGAGGTGCAGGTCCACGTACAGGAGGTCGGGCTCGCCGGCGGCCCGGTGGACGACGTGGCGCTCCCACACCTTCTCTGCGAGGGTGAGCGGAGGCATCGGCGCTGCTCCTTCCCGGGTTGTTCCGAATGATGGAACTGTGATACCACTATGTGGAACATGACCGTAGCACAGAGAGAGGCCCATGACAGCGGGGTCGGCGTCCTGGACCGGGCCGTCGCCGTGCTCGATGCCGTGGAGGCCGGTCCCCACACGTTCACGGAGATCGTGGAGGCAACGGGCTTCTCACGAACCACCACCCACCGTCTGGTGAAGTCACTGGTCGACCACGAGCTGCTCACGGTCCGCGGTGGCGACGGCTACCGCCTCGGGCCGCGGCTGCTCCGGTTCGCGCAGCGGGCCATGCTCGAGCTCCCGATCCGCGACGTCGCCCACCCGTTCCTGCAACGGCTGGCTGAGATGACGGGGGAGAGCGCGCAGCTCTACGTTCGGTCGACGCTGGAACGTGTCTGCATCGACGCGGTGGACTCGGCAAACGAGCTGCGCACGATCGTGGGCGTCGGCTCAACCCTCCCGCTCACCGCGGGGTCGGCCGGCAAGGTGTTCCTCGCCTTCGACGACCTGGGCGCGCCCGGCGAGCGGCTGATCGACGACGCGATCCGCTGGACGCCGGCGACACCAGTGGGCGAGGAACTGCGCCGGCAGCTGATGTCCATCCGGCGCCGCGGCTGGGCGAGCAGCGCCGGCGAGCGGCAGGCCGGTGTGGGATCGGTGAGCGCGCCGGTATTCGGCCACTCCGGCGAGCTGCTGGCCGTGCTCTCGGTGTCGGGACCGGCGAGCCGCATCGGGCGCATCGCCGCGAAGCGCCACGCGCCCGCGGTGGTGGCCACAGCACGCGAGATCCGCGCGGCCCTCATACCCTGACGCGCGGTTCCGTTCCTACCAGGCGTAGGCCTCCGGCGCGGGGCCGCCCGGGCCGGGGAAGATCTCGTCGAGCTTGCGCAGCGCGTCGTCGTCGAGCTTCACGTCGAGTGCGCGCAGCGACGACGTCAGCTGCTCCTCGGTGCGCGGTCCGATGATCGGTGAGGTCACGATCGGGTTGGCCAACAGCCACGCGAGCGCCACGTCGGACTCGCGCTCGCCCATCTCCGCGCACAGAGCCTCGTACTTCTCGAGCTTCTCGCGGTGCTGCTCGATCTCCTTCTGCATGTAGGCGTCCCCGCGGCGGCCCTCGTTCACCTTCTTCAGCGCGCCGGCCAACAAGCCGCCGGCCAGGGGGCTCCAGGGGATCAGCCCCATGCCGTACTCCCGGACGGCGGGGATGACCTCCATCTCGATCGTGCGCGCGTTGAGGTTGTACAGGGACTGCTCCGACGCCAGTCCCAGGAAGTTGCGGTGGTGGGCGATCTCGTTGGCGCGCGCGATGTGCCAGCCGGCGAAGTTCGACGAGCCCACGTAGAGGACCTTGCCCTGCTCGACTAGGAGCTCCATGGCCTGCCAGATCTCGTCCCACCACGCGTTCCGGTCGATGTGGTGCATCTGGTACAGGTCGATGTGGTCGGTCTGCAGCCGGCGCAGCGAGTCCTCGCACGCCTTGCGGATCGCCAGCACCGACAGGCGGGACTCGTTGGGCCAGTCGCCCATCTGCCCGTACACCTTCGAGGCCAGCACCACCTTGTCGCGGCGTGTGGAGCCTTTCGCGAACCAGTCCCCGATGATCGTCTCGGTGGTGCCGACGCCCAGGTGACGCCCGTACACGTTCGCGGTGTCGAAGAAGTTGATGCCGCGGGCCAGCGCCGAGTCCATGATCCGGTGCGAGTCCTCTTCGGAGGTGTGCGGACCGAAGTTCATGGTGCCCAGGCAGAGGCGGCTGACGACCAGTCCCAGCCGCCCGACGTGCGTGGTCTCCATGGCCATGGACACCAGTCTATCCGGCCTCGCAGGAAGCCTGCCGGCGGGCGGGGCGGGACGAGCGAGGCGACGATCGCGAGGGCCTAACCCGCCGTTCCGGAGCTCCGGCGATCGGTACCCTCCGGAATGCCGCCCTCGGGGTCGCTATCCGGACGCAGGGCGGATCGATGCGACGATCGCGCGCAGCTCGTCCTTGTGCATCGTCACGCCGTCGCCGGTTCCACCGAACAGGATGTCGTACGTCCTGCCGCCGAGCGTGAACGATCGGCTCGCCGTAAAGCCTGCATCGTTCGGGATGATCTCGAAGTCTTCCCAGCGCAGCGGCAACGGAGTGTCGTCGCCAGGCATCTGGTAGTCGCCGCCCTCAGTGTGCAGGATCGCGACCACGACCTCGCCCAGTGGCAAGGCGGACAGGTCGGGAAGGATCTCTGATCCCGACGGCTTCGGGAGCGACACGCTGCTCACCACGGTCCCTTTGGTCGTCCGAACGCCGTCGTAGCCATCGATGTCCTGCACGGACCAGGGATCGGGCATCGCCAACAGGTACCCCAGGGGGCTCGAGACACCGACGCTACCCGGGCCCACGTTGAACAGATCCCGCAGGATCTCGCCCGCCAGGAAGTAGCGTTCGCCCTTCACCTTGCACGACTCCGGGATCGCGCCGTCGACGAGGCTTTCCGCCTGCGACAGGCCGATGAAGCCGCCTCCGAGACGGACGCTGGTACCGACCTGCACGGCGACATCACCGTTCGGGGCCGTGACCCATGTCTGTCCGTCCCGTTGCGTGAGACCCGAGCCCACCGGCCAGATCACGAACGACGGAGCGGACGGCGAACCGGCGAGTGCGAGACACCCATCGATCACCGTGAGCGTGCCCTCGCCGAGCGCAGCAATCACAAGAGCGTTCTGCGGCTTCGCGATGAGGATCGTGGCGCCCGAAGACGATGGTCCCTCGGTCGACGGATCTCCGGTGCAGCCGGCGGCGAGCAGAAGGATCAACGACGCGGTGCCGAGTAAGGACGGAGACACCGTCCAAGGATATGCCCGTATTCGTTACGCGCAGCCGAACACCTCCGTCGTTGCCGGCCATCGCTCCACGGTGTCGCCGTTCACCAGCCACACGGCGCGGTCGATCCGGCTGTCGTCGACCCACAGGTGCCAGCCCTCGCGTGTGAAGCCCGTGTCATTCGAGGCGGGTGGAAGCTCGGCCTCGGGGTCGAACGTCGTCGCTAACGAGAAGTCCAGATCGCTGGAACCGCCTGAGGTGCGTAGGAACATGTGCGTGTGCGGGCTTGCGCGCCGGGAGGGATTCGAACCCCCGACCTTCTGATCCGTAGTCAGACACTCTA
>JBDUEF010000039.1:0-17561 GCA_040002535.1 Actinomycetota bacterium
TCACCTTGTAGAACGTGATGAAGTCCACCGCGATCGGCGCGTTGTCCTTGGTGATCGAGTCCTGTCGGGGGATCTCCAGGTAGAACTCCCGCAGGTCCACGGTGGTCGCCTTATCTATGAACGGGATCAGGAACACCAGTCCCGGGCCCTTCGTGCCGATCACGCGGCCGAGCCGGAACACGACGAGGCGCTGGTACTCGCGCACGATCTTGACCGCGTTGAACACCACCAGGAACGTCAGGAGCACCAGCACGGCCGCAACGATGAGTGCAGTATTCACGTGGTCGTCCTTTCTCCGAGTCCCGCTGCGGGGAGTCCGCCCGGGGCATGTCCACCATCATCTCCCACGGGCTCGACCGTGAGCCGCAGGCCGTCGATCGCGGTGACGCGCACCCGCGCGCCGCCGGGGATCGTTGCCCCGCCGGCGGCTACCGCCTTCCACTCTTCGGCGGCCGCACGCACGATGCCCTCGGGTCGCAGGCCGCCGCCCAGGGCGAGGCCCTCCATGCCCAGGATCATGTCCGGACCCTGGACGGGCGGGCGATGCCGCAGCCGGAGCGCAGCGCGCACCGCGAACGTGAAGAACGCCGTCACGATCGCCGCCATCGCCAACAGGACGAGCGGCGAGACGCGCACATCGGGGACCGACCCGTCGTAGAGGAACAGGCCGCCGGCGATCAGCAGCGCGGCACCCGTCGCCGTGGCAACGCCGATCCCCGGCGCATGGAGCTCCAGCACGAACGCCATGACCGAGCCGACCAGCAGCAGGACCCCGATCAGCCGCACGGGCAGCATGCCGAACGAGGCGAACGCCGCCACCAGCATGGAGCCACCCAAGACCCCCGACACCCCCAGGTGCGGCACGATCAGCTCGATCACGACCAACAGGAGGCCAAGCCAGAAGAAGATGAACGCGAGGGTCGGGTCGAATAGGGCGTGCAGGAAGGCGGCGCCGGGGGACAGGTGCCGATCGGAGAGCTCGGCCCCGGTGGTGTCGAGCGTCACCGAGCGGCCCGCGCCGACCTGGACCGTTCGGCCGTCCACCGCCGCGAGGAGGTCGGTGGTGGTGGGCGCGATCAGGTCGATCACGTGCTGGTCGAGCGCGGTCTGCGCGGTCACGCTGGTGGCGTCGCGCACGAAGTCCTCGGCCAGGTCCGCGTTCCGCCCCCGCCGCTCCGCGATCGAGCGGATGGAGGCGACCGCGTCCTCGGTCACCTTCTGCGTGAGCACCGCTCCCGAGACGCCTACCGGCGTGGCGGCACCCACGTTGGTCCCCGGCGCCATGGCGGCGACCGGACACGCCAGGAGGATGAACGCGCCCGCCGATGCCGCGCGAGCCCCTTCCGGTGATACATAGCCGATGACCGGCACCCGTGCGTTGAGGATGGCCTGGACGATCTGGCGCATCGAGGACCCCAGGCCTCCGGGCGTGTCGATCGTCAGCAGGACCGCCGCCGCCCCCTGATCGCCCGCGGCGGCGATCTCGGCCTCCACATGGTCGGCCATGAAGGGGTCCACGACACCCTCGACCGAGAGATGGATCACCTGGGGGGCACTTGAGGGCTCCTGGGCCTGCGCGCCGCCGGCGAACCCGAGCACGAGGAGCATCCCCGACGTGATGAGGCGGACGAGTCGGCCGGTCGGGTGGTTGCTCATGAAGGCAACCTATCACCGACGGCGACGGATGGGAAGGCACCTTCGGGCGAAACCGTCCGCCCCATGGCGCGAAACATCCGGTGCGTCGATAATCGATCAGCGCACGTGGTCGGCAAACCGGGCTCCACCCGGCCTCCGTATACCGGAAGGGAACCGTCTTGAACGGTCGCACAGGCCCACTTCTCCCTCGAGAGGAACAGCAGCTCGTGGACGGACTCATCGCAGGCAACGACGACGCGATCCGCGCGCTGTACGCGCGTTTCTCGCGGCCTGTGTACTCCATGGGGATGCGCCTGCTCGGCACCCGTGAGGCCGCCGAGGAGCTGACCCAGGACGTCTTCGTGAACGCGTGGCGCAAGGCCGCCCGGTTCGATGCCTCGCGGGGCCGCCTGTCCACCTGGCTCATGACGATCGCCCACAATCTGGCGGTGGACCGGCTGCGTCGAGAGACAGGCGTGACGCGGCCCACGCTGGTGCTGGTCGACGAGGTGCCGGACGCCCCCGGCATCGACGAGGAGGACGCCCTCCTCGAACGCGATGCGGCCATGCGTGCCCTGTCCTCGCTCTCCGATGGCGAACGGACGCTACTGGCTCGCGCGTACTTCCGCGGGCTGACGGCTCGCGAGATCGCGGAGTCCGACGGCATCCCGCTCGGCACCGTGAAGACGCGCCTGCGGGCGGCCCTCATCAAGGTCCGCCGCGCGAACGAGGACAAGGAGCGGCCGTGACCTGCCCGGAGGTCCGCGACCGGCTCGTAGAGCGCTCGCTAGGGGCGCTGCCCCTGGAGGATGTGCGGGATGTCGAACGTCATATGGCATGGTGTGCCGGGTGCCGCAAGGAGGCCGCCCAGCTCGATCGGGCCGCCGCCACCTTCGCGCTGACCCTCGCGCCTGAGGCACCCCCCGCCCGGTTGGAGGACCGCGTGGTGACGGCCGTCCTGAAGGTGGCCGACGCACCCCGTGCCCGTCCTGCGTCGCGACGTGGTCGATCGGCCGCCGCGTCGGTGATCGCCGCGGCGGTCGCGGTCTCTGCGCTGGGCTGGGGGACCGCGATGGCCGGGCGGGCCGAGCGGTTCCGCGAGAGCGCCAAGAGGGCACAGGTCGACCAGTTCGAGGCGATCAGCAACTTCAAGGATGTGATCGGCGCGGCGGCCTTCGAGGAGCCCGGGAACCGCGTGTACCTGGGCACCCTCGCACCGTCCGCCGGCCGCTCCGGCGGCGGCTCCGCGCTCACCCTCGTGTCGCCCTCCATCACCGACTTCGTCATGGTGACCGTCGCCGGACTCCCGCCGTCGGACGCCGGCGCCACCCCCTACGAGGTGTGGATCGTGAGCGACGTCACCGGCCAGCGCCTCCGCGTGGGCGACCCGATCCGGCGGCTGAACGCCGACGGCGGCGCGATGCGGATCCAGAACGCGCGGGACCTGTCGGCGTTCCGGTCCGTCGAGGTCACCGACGCGAGCGGAGCGGTGGTGCTGCGCGGCGAGGTGGGTCCCGAGGCCGTCGTCGCCTCGCCCTCCCCCTAGGACGCCCGGCGCCGGATCGCTCCGGAGGCCGAGGGTTCCATCTCCGGGCGCCCGGATATCATGGACACCATGGCGGACGTGACCGATCTCGTGGGACTGGGACTCGCGGGCGGCCAGGGCATCCGTGCCCGCCCCTTGACGTTGAAGGCGCCGGGGTACATGCGATCGAAGGCCGCCATGTCGTTCCTGGGTCGGCGGCTGATCCGGTGGGTGGTCCAGATCCTGTCGAGCGAGGGCATCAAGGAGTACTTCATCATCGCCCACGGCAAGGAGAACCGGTACCAGATCAAGGTGATGATCGGGTACGGCGAGGGCTTCGGCGTGGACGTGAAGTACTCACCGGTGAAGTACGACGTGCTGTCCACCGGCAGCGCCGACTCCGCGCTGCGGATGATCGATCACTGGGACATCACCCGCCGGGCGCTGGTCTTCCCCACCGACTCGATCATCGACTTCGACCTGGAGCCGATGCTGGCGGCGCACCGGGAGCACGGTGCCGTCGCCACGATCGCCGCCATGACCCGCCCGCCCGACGAGGTGGCCGAGAAGTACGGCGTGATGCTGGCCGATCCGGATGGACGCATCACCGACTTCGTGGAGAAGCCCTCGCTGGCCGAGCTCCGCGAGCATTTCCACGTAGCCTCCGAGGAGGAGTTCAGCCGGCTGCCTTTGATGACCAACGCCGGCTTCTATCTGATCGAGACCGAGCGGCTGCGGGAGATCTGTCGTCACCCCGACATCGAGAAGCTCCGCGAGGAGCGGCTGGATTTCGGCAAGGATCTGCTGCCCTGGCTGGTGGGCAACGGTCACCCCGTCTACGTGCACCCGGTGCGCAAGATCGGCGACCTGGGCAACGTGGAGGACTTCCTGGAGACGATGGTCGACGTGCTGCATGGGCGGTTCGAGTCCGTTGACCGCCTGCTGGGTCCGCCGTTCGATCCGGCGAAGAACGTCTGGATCGCCCCGGAGTCCTTGTCGCTTCGTGACGACGAGTCGGGGACGACGCTCGCCGAGAAGATCGCCGAGGGCAGCGTGACGATCGGCCCCGCCGTGCGGATCGGCCGCTTCTGCGAGATCGGAAGGGGCGTGACCATCACGGAGTCCAACCTGGACGACGATGTGGAGGTCCGAGCCGGTGCACGCGTGGAGCGCTCGCAGATCCGCGACGGTGCCACGATCGGGGCGGGGGCCCAGCTGTCGGAGGTCGTGGTCGGTTCCATGGTCGAGATCCGCTCCGAGCTCGACGCCGTCACCCGCATCCAACGCCTGGTGGCGCTCGGCGACGAGGTGACGGTGCACGCCGGCGTCGAGATGGCCGACGACATCTCGGTCTATCCCCGCCTGAAGATCCCGGCGGGGATCAAGGTGCCGCCCCACAGCGAGGTGGCAGGTCCTGCCGACGTGCTCCGGTACCTGTAGATGCGCTTCGGCCTGGCGTTGCCGCACTACGACTTCTCCATGCCGCAGGACGGCGTCCCCATCTCGTTCGCAGCGGTGGCGCAGGTGGCCGCCGACGCCGAGCGGCTGGGGTTCGACTCCGTGTGGCTGTCCGACCACTTCCTGTACACGTTCGCACGCTACGGGGCGCCCGAGCCCCTCTACGGCTCGCTCGAGCCCCTCACCGCGTTGGCCGGGATCGCCGCGCTGACCCAGCGTGTGCGCCTGGGCACACTGGTGCTGGGATCACCGTTCCGACATCCCTCGCTGTTGGCCAAGACCGTGGCGACGCTCGACTCGATCAGCGACGGCCGGATCGATCTGGGCATCGGCGCCGGCTGGTTCGAGGAGGAGTTCACCGCGTTCGGCTACCGCTATGGCAGCGTCGGCGATCGGTTCGCCTCGTTGGAGGAGACCCTCCAGGTCCTGGAGGCACTGCTGGGCGGGGAGGAGGCATCCGGCACCTTCGGCACCGTGGAGCTGAGATCCGCCCGATTGCTGCCCGCGCCTGTGCAGCGTCCCCGCCCACCGGTGTGGGTCGGCGGCAAGGGCGGGCCTCGGCTGTTGCGGCTGGCGGCCCGCCACGCGGACGGATGGAACGTGGTGTGGCGGATCTCGCCGGAGGACTACGCGGACAAGGTGGAGGACGTGGCCGCGGCGTGCCGGGCGGAGGGACGCGACCCCGCCACCTTCCGCCGGTCGGTCGGTCAATACGGGCTCATCGCGCCCGACGACGCCTCGGTGGCCGCCCTCTGGGAGCGCGCGCGCGCGTCGATGCCCGGCCGGGCGCTCGACGGCGAGTCGTGGGAGGACTGGCGGGCCGACACGCTGTCGGGCACACCCGATCAGGTCCTGGAGCGGGTGGTCGCCTTCGAGTCGATGGGGGTGGAGGAGCTGATCCTCAGCCCGTGGGCGCTGCCGTTCGCGCTGCCCGAGCCCGACATGCTCGAGCTGGTGGCCGAGCGCGTGATCGCGCCGCTGCGCTGATGGAGGTTCGTGAGGCGGTCCTCACGGTGCTGCGGGAGGAGGCCGCGCCGCTGCACTGGACCGTGATCCAGGATCTGGCGCTGCGTCGCGGCTACCTGGACCCCTTCACGACGAAGGACGTTCGCCGGCAGGTGCTGGCCGCGCTGGCCGCGGCGGTGCGCGACGATCAGGTCGTGAAGACCGGCACGGGCGCGTACGCCCTGCCGGTCTAGCGGCGGTACTCGATCGGCGAGAAGCGCTCGAGCTTGCGGAACTCGTGATGCGCCTCCACGTAGCGCACCGTGCCGGATCGCGAGCGCATCACCATGGAATAGGTGGTGGCGCCGTCGGGCCAGTACTTCACCCCGTCGAGCAGGTCGCCGGTGGTGATGCCGGTGGCGGCGAAGAAGACGTCCTTGCCCCCGACCAGATCGTCGGCGGTCAGCACCTTGTCGACGTCGTAGCCGGCGTCCGCAAGGGCGCGGCGCTCCCCCTCGTTCCGCGGATACAGGCGTCCCTGGATCGCACCACCGAGACACTTGAGGGCTGCGGCCGCGATCACACCTTCGGGCGTGCCGCCGATCCCGAACAGCAGGTCGATGCCGCTGCGTCGCGTGCTGGCGGCCGCGATGGCGCCGGCGACGTCCCCGTCGGTGATCAGATGTACGCGGGCGCCGGCGCTGCGCACGGCGGCGATGATATCGGCGTGCCGATCACGCTCCAGGATGGTGACGGCGATCTCCTCGGGGCGGACGCCCTTCGCCTTCGCCACGGCCCGGACGTTCTCCTCCGGCGGGGCGGTGATGTCGATCGCATCGGCGGCCTCCGCCCCGGTCGCCACCTTCTCCATATACACGGCGGCCCCCGGGAAGAACATGGAGCCACGTTCGGCCAGCGCGATCACGGCCAGCGCGTTGGGCTGCCCGCTGGCGGTGAGGCGCGTCCCGTCGATCGGGTCGACGGCGACATCCACCCCGGGTCCCTCGCCGTTGCCTACCTCCTCGCCGTTGAACAGCATCGGGGCCTCGTCCTTCTCGCCCTCCCCGATCACGACGGTGCCGTGCATGGTGACGCTGTCGATCATGAGCCGCATCGCATCCACGGCGGCCCTGTCGGCCGCGATCTTGTCGCCGCGGCCCACCCAGCGACCCGACGCCAGCGCGGCGGCCTCGGTCACGCGGACCAGCTCCATGGCGAGGTTGCGGTCGGGTCGATCCTGGGAGCTCACGTGCCCTCCTGCGTCGATCGGGGCCCCATCCTAGCCGCCACGTCGATCCATCTCCGGCTCGGCGAGGAGCCCCCGGCTGCGGTACCAGGCGACGGTGCGCTCGATCGTGTCGCGGATCGGGGTGTAGGAGAGCCCCAGCTCCCGCGTCGCCCGGGAACCGTCGTATCGGTGTCCGTGCAGGAGCGTGCGTACGAGCTCGGGGCAGATCGGGACGTCGCGGCGCGTGAGGGTGGCCGCGGCGCCACCCAGGGCGCCCGTCACCGAGGCGGCCGCACGGGGGAGGCGCCGGATCCGCCGGGGGCGCCCGGTCTCCGCCCGCAGCAGCGCGACGGCGTGGCCTGCCTGCAGCGTGACGCCGCTCAACAGGTACCGCTCACCCGGGACCCCGCGCGTGGCGGCCAGCAGGTGGCCCTCGGTGCAGTCCGCCACGTCCACGATCGACAGGAACGTGTCGACGATCGGTATCCGGCCGTTCAACAGGTCCAGGAGGAGGCGCGCCGAGCCGGCGATACGGCCGGGTCCCTGCACGGAGGACGGGTCCACGCACACCACCTCGACCCCGAGCGCAGGCCCGATCGCCAGGGCCTCGCGCTCGCCCATGAACTTCGACTCCTCGTACCGCGAGAGGAACCAGCCTCGGTGCGGGGAGTCTTCACGCCCGATGGTGCCGCGGGCCTCGCCGATCGCCGCCGCCGAGGAGGTGTGCACCACACGGCCCACCCCTGCCTGCGCGGCCGCGCGGATCACGTGCGCGGCGCCCTCCACGTTGGCCCGGAACATCGGGGCGGGGTCGCGCAGGCACATAGCGTTCACCCCCGCGAGATGGAAGACGACCTCGCATCCCCGCATGCCCTCGGCCAGGGAGGCGGTGTCCGCCAGGTCGCCCCGGACGGGTTCGGCACCGGCGGCGGAGAGCGCGGCCGCCGTGTCGTCACTGCGCGCTAAGGCGCGAACGGTCCGCCCCTCCTCGACCAGCCTGGCGACCAGCGCGCCGCCCACGAAGCCCGAGCCGCCCGTCACGAATGCGTCGTCGCTCACGAGCGCCGTCGCTCGCCGGTGAATACGCCGGCGAACCGAGCGACGTAGTCCACCGCCGAGCCGATCGTGAACAACGCCGCTACGAGCATCGCCCACTGGTCGGGATACAACGGGCCGAGCGTCGTGGAGGTCCGCACGATGGCGAACGTGATGGCGGCGAACTGGATCGCAGCCTTGAGCTTTCCCCAGATCGAGGGCTTCATCACGCTGCCGTCCGCGGCGATCGCCCCGCGCAGTCCCAGGATCAGGATCTCCCGGCCGATGATGAGCGAGGCGATCCACACCGACGCGCGGTCGACCGAGACCAGCGCCACCAGGACGCCGGCGACCAGCAGCTTGTCCGCGGTGGTGTCGAGGAACGAGCCGAGGTCGCTGACCTGCTCCCAGCGGCGGGCCAGGCGCCCGTCCAGGAAGTCGGTGAACGCCGCCGCCGCGAACAGCACCGCGGCGATCACGTAGGCATAGCGCACCCGGTCGCCGGCCACCACCAGCGCCATCACCACCGGGACCAGCAGGATGCGCAGGTACGTGATGCCCTGGAGGAACGCGGCGGCCCTTCGCTCTGGCGTGTTCACGAGAGATCGAATCCTAGCAGCGGCCCTTTCGGCGCCCGCCCGCGCTACGCCTGGTCGGCCAGCAGCGACCGCACCGCAGCGGCGTCGGGACACGCCATCGCACGCGCGGCGAGCGCGCGCGCCTCGTCAACTCGCGTCGCGCGCACGGCGCGCTTCACGAACCCGATCGCCGGTGAGGGCATCGAGAGCTCACGCACACCCAACCCCAGGAGCAAGGGAGTGGCCGCCGTGTCGCCGGCCAGCTCACCGCAGACCCCCACCCACCTGTCCGCCGCGGCGGCGGCGTCACAGGTCGCGCCGATCAACCGCAGCACCGCCGGGTGCAGCGCATCCGCGAGGCCGGCCACGCGGCCGTTTCCCCGGTCGACAGCCAGCGCGTACTGGGTCAGATCGTTGGTGCCGATCGAGAAGAAGTCCACGAACGGTGCCAGCGTGGCGGCCGTCAGCGCGGCGGAGGGGACCTCCACCATCACGCCGACCGCCAGGTCCTCGCGCGGCGGCGCGTGCCCGGCCGCGAGGATCTCCACGCGGGCGTGGTCGAGCGCCGCGCGGGCGTCGAGGAGCTCCTGCACCGTCGCCACCATGGGGAACATGACGCGAACGGGGTGGGCCGCAGCCGTCCGCAGGATCGCGCGCAGCTGTGGGTCCAGCACCGCCGGCATCGCCAGACCCAGGCGTATGCCGCGCACACCAAGAAACGGATTGTCCTCCGGCGGCTGCGCGAGGAACGGCAGCGGCTTGTCCGCGCCCACGTCGAGGGTGCGTAGCAACAGCGGCCGGCCCTCCAGGGCCTCGGCGGCCCTGGTGTACACCGCTGCCTGCTCGTCCTCGTCGGGCATCCGGTCCCGTCCCATGAACAGGAACTCGGTGCGGAACAGACCCACGCCGTCGGCGCCGTTCGCCAGGGCCTGGGCGATCTCCTCGGGCGCGCCGACGTTGGCGCTCACCTCCACCATCACACCGTCGACCGTCGTGGCCGGCTGCGCGCCCTCGCGTCGCGCGTCATCCGTCTCGGCTCGCCGGCGTCGTTCGGCAGCGCGCAGACGCGTCGCAACCTCGTCGCTGGGCGCCAGTGTGACCTCGCCGCTCGTGCCGTCGACCGCGACGGAGGTGCCCTCCTCCACCGCCAGGAGGGCCGCCCCCACGCCGACGACGGCGGGGATCCCCAGCGACCTGGCCAGGACGGCCGTGTGGGAGGTGGGTCCGCCGGCGGCGGTCACGATGCCCAGCACCACGTCGGGGTCGAGGCCGGCCGTCTCGGCGGGCGTCAGGTCCCGCGCCAGCAGGACGCCGGATCCTGCCGGACGCGGGGGCGCGAGCGGTGTGCCGAGCAGATGCGCCAGGACCTGCTGGCCCACGCTGCGGACGTCGTCGGCCCGGGCTCGAAGGTACTCGTCATCGAGCGCCTCCCAAGCAGCGGTCAGCCGATCGGTCGCCGCGGTCCAGGCATGCTCGGCCGTAGCGCCCTGCTGGATGGCCTCCCGCGCCGGGCCGATGAGCTCGTCGTCCTGCAGGAAGAGCAGGTGCGCCTCGAAGATCCCGGCCTCGGCCGTCCCGGCCCGACGTTCGACGGCCTCGCGTTGCGCAGCGATGTCGACCCGCGCGGCACCGATCGCTCGGTCGAGCGCCGACCGCTCGTCTGGCGGGGGTCCCGCGTCTCGGCGGGGGAGCGGCAGCGGGGTGGCACGGAGGTGACGCGCCGGCCCCACGGCGGCGCCCGGCGAGACCGGGAATCCTCGGAGTTCGCCGTTCGCACCGCGGACCATTGTCGGCACCGCCACTGCATCGCTTGGCGCGACGGCCGCCTCGTCGAAGTTCCGCGCGGCCAGCGCAGTGACCGCCTCCAGGGCCTGCGACGCCTGCGGACCCGAGGCCGCCACCTCGATCCGGTGACCGCGGCGCACGCCGAGGGTCGCCACGGCGTTCACGCTGTGGGCGTCGGCGGGTCCCCGCCCCGCCGTGAGATTGCGCACCCAGACCTTCGCGTCGTGGGACGACGCCACCTGCACCAGGCGCGCCGCCGGCCGCGCGTGCAGACCGTGTTCGTTCTCCACCACCAGCTGGATCGAGGCTTCCTCGCCCGAGGCGGTCGTGGGCTCTACCGCCGCCGCCGCCGCCGCCGCGCCGCCGACGCCCAGGTGCGCGAGCTTGCTGGCCAGCCCACCGCGTGCCTCCGCGGCCACCGCCTCGAGGGAGGACCCGAGCTTCGCCGTCACCGCCGCCGCCACCGCACCCTCGATCAGCGGGCCCTCACACAGCAGGATGTTGGCCCGGTGCTCCTCGGGCAGCATCTCAAGCGCCATCTCGGCCGAGAGCACCGCGCTGCCGAGATCCATCAGGACCAGGACGCCCTCCGTTGACCACGCACGCTCCACGGCCTCCATCACCATCACAGCGTCGGTGCCGATGGGGTGATCGGGCAGGTCCAACCCACCCGCCGTCTCGATGCGCACGTCGGGGCCGCCCATCTGCCGCGCGAGTTCCGCAACGCCCTCGGCGAGCCCGAAGCTGTGCGAGACCACCACGATCCCGACCATCAGGCCCTCGACGCCAGCGTGCCGAGCAGGACGAGGCCGTAGGTAACCGTCAGGACGCCGAGCATCGTCAGGCCCGGGCGCACCAGCCGCTCCAGGCGCGCGGGCAGCGCCAGATCCAGTATCACCGCCCGCAGTCCCAGCATGGCGTGCCAGGTGACGACCACCAGGAACGTGGCCTCGATCGCGAGGATCAGCGGGTTGCTCACATAGGCCAGCACCTGGTCGTAGGTGCGCAGGCCTCCCACCTCCTTCACCACGAAGTGATGCGCCACCATGTGCACGGTCACCAGGATCAACAGCGCCATGCCGGTGAGCGCCGTCGACACCCACGACGAAGGCCGGGAGGTATCGACCGGCTCCTCCGGGGTGCGGGGGATCGCCATCACTCGCTCCCGATCAGGTGCAGGGCCGCGCCGATCAGCGCGATGGCGCCCACCGTCATCAGCGACCAGAAGAGGGCCCGCTGGCGGTTGGCCGCCAGGCCCGTGCCGACCAGCGCGACCCGCAGCCCGTTCAGCCCGTGGAACAGCAGCCCGAAGATGAGCAGCACGTCGAGTCCCAGGAATGCCGGCGTGGTGGCCACGCGCAGGAACCCGTGCCATGCGCCGGCGCCACGCAGCAGCATGGACAGCACGGCCAGGTGCAGGTACAGGTAGAAGACCAGGCCCAGTCCGGTCACGCGGTTCAGCGAGAACGCCCAGTGGCCGACGGCACCGCGTCGCACGTCCATCCACGCGGTGGGCCCCGGCCCCTTCCGCAGCACCGGTCCGGGCGCACGCCGGACCGCTCCCGGATCGTCGGGCCCCCGAACGGCGCTCACGACGACGGCGACGATCCGCTCAGGCGCCGCTTGGTCAGCTCGCGGCGGAGCTTCATGATGCGCTGTGCCGGAAACACCTCGGAGGGGCAGGCCTCCGTGCACTGGAACGCGGCGTGGCACTGCCAGGCGCCGTGCTCGTCGTCGGCCCAGGCGAGGATCGCATCGACGTCGGCGCCGCGGGGCTCCTCCAGGACGCGCTGGGCCCAGGCGAGCGCGGCCGGGCCGACGTAGCGGTCGTCGGTCGCGGCGATCGGACAGGCCGACAAACAGAGGCCGCACTCGATGCAATCCTCGAACCGTTCGTAGGCATCGATCCCCTCCGGCACGTCCGCCTCGGGGCGCGCCTCGCTGTCGCGCAGGAGCGGATGTTGCGGCGGGTACCGGTCGACGAACGCACGCATGTCGACCACCAGATCGGCCAGGACGGGGATGTTCGCCACCGGCTCCACGGTGACGGTGTCGGTGTCGACGGGGGTGACACACGCGAGCCCCTCGCGACCGTTCACCCGGACGCCGCAGGTGCCGCAGGAGGCGTGGAAGCACGAATGCCGGATGGCCAGCGACGGATCGCCGTGCACCTCGATCCATCGCAGCCCCTCCAGCACGGTGCCCGCCTCCGCAGCCGGCACGTCGAACTCGTCGAAGCGCGCGGGCCCGTCCTCGCGCGCGTACCGGTAGACGCGGAACCGTCGTGTCTGCGCCGTCGCGCTCATGCGGCGTAGTACGCGGTGTGGGGGAGCAGGACCGTGTCGCGCGTCCGGCACGGTTCCTGCACGTCCAGCTTGCGGCAGACGACGTCGGCGCAGTGCTCGGCCATGCCGCGGAGCGTGGTGGCTTTGCCGCCCGTGATCGTGACGAACCCCTCCACGCCGTCGACGACGGCGTGATCGATGGTCTCGAACGTCCGGGAGAGCTCGCGGCCCGAATCCGCCTGGTCGCGCGAGCCGATCAGGGGGCGCGCGGCCGACCACGTCGCGCGGACCGGCGCGTCCCGCACCGCCGGGATCAACTTCGAGCCCTCGTCCTCCATGCGCTGCACGTGATCGGGCGGGATCGTCAGGTCGTCGGGATCGGTCACCACCCACGAGCTGGTGCCCACCACCGTCAGCCCGCGCTGTGGCACCAGGATGTCGCCGTCACCCGAGGCGTGCAGCCGGTTCACCACCATGTTGCACAGCCGCCCCCGCAGGGCCACCATCACGCCGGGCGAGGGCCGGATGGGCACGTCGACGCCGGCCATCGTCGCCACCTGCTCGGACCAGGGGCCGGAGGCGTTCACCACCAGGTCCGCACGGATCTGACCGTCGCGCCCGTTCACGTGGTCGCGGTAGGCGACCCCCCCGACCACACCCCCCTGCTGCAGGACTCCGGTGACCTCGAGGTGGTTGAGCAGCTCGGCACCGTTGGCCCGTGCAGAGGCGAAGAACCGCAGCGGCATGCGCATGGCGTCCATGGTGGCATCGGGCACCCGCACCGCCGCCCGCAACGTCGGGTTCAGCAGCGGCTCCAGGCGGAGCGCCTCGGCGGCCGTGAGCGGCTGGGCGGGGATGCCGCTGGCCTCGCAGCCGGCCAGGAACGGCGGGAGGAACTCCATATCCTCGTCGGTGATGGCGACGAACAGGCCGTCGTTCTCCTCGAACGAGCCCGGCGCGATCCGGCGGAGCAGGGTGTTCTCCTGGATGCACTCCACCGCCGACTCGTGGTCGTTGACGGCATAGCGCGCGCCGCTGTGCAGCAGGCCGTGGTGACGTCCCGTGGTGCCGGAGGTGAACTCGCCACGCTCGACGAGGGTGACCTTCAGACCACGCAGCGCGAGATCGTGGGCGAGGGCTCCGCCCGTGCCGCCGCCGCCAACGATCAGGACGTGGGCCGGCGCAGAACGCGGGTCACGCACCGCCATGGGGCGGAGTATCTCACGGGGCCCTGCCTCGGGCGTCGCGGGCTCAGTGCTCGTGGTGCTCCTGCTCGACACCCTCGGCGAAATCGCCGGTCGGTGCCTCGTGGTGGGTCTCGTCCGCCTCGCCCTCGGCGAACGTGCCCGTGTGCGCGGCACCCTCCTCGGGATGGTCGACGTCCTCCTGCCCTTCGGCGAAGTCCCCCTTGTGCTCCACCTCGGGATGGTGCTCCTCATCCTCCTGGCCTTCGGCGAAGGAGCCCTTGTGCTCGTGCTCCTCGTCGGATCCGCGCTCGGTCATGTCGCCTCCTTGGGATCGTGGATGGTCGCCGGGCCGAAGGCGGGCGGACCCCGCCTCCGGCCCGAGGCTCTACTCGACCCAGTCGAACGTCCGCGTGACGGCCTTCTTCCACATGCCGTACTGCTTGTCGCGATCGGCCGGGTCCATCTTCGGGGTCCATTCCTTGTCCTTGCCCCAGTTCGCGCGCAGGTCCTCGACCTCAGCCCAGTACTTCACGGCCAGACCGGCCGCGTACGCGGCTCCCAGCGCGGTGGTCTCGGCGACGGTCGGCCGGATCACCGGCACGCCCAGGATGTCGGCCTGGAACTGCATCAGCAGCTCGTCGAAGACCATCCCCCCGTCGACCTTCAGCGCCGTGAGCTCAACGCCCGAGTCGGCGTTCATCGCGTCGACGACCTCCTTGGTCTGCCAGGCGGTTGCCTCCAGGACCGCGCGCGCGATGTGTCCCGCGTTCACGAACCGGGTGAGGCCGGCGATCACGCCGCGCGCGTCGCCGCGCCAGTACGGCGCGAACAGCCCCGAGAAGGCGGGCACGAAGTACACGCCGCCGTTGTCCTCAACGGTCTTCGCCAGTGTCTCGACCTCCTCGGAGGAGCCGATCATCTTCAGGTTGTCGCGCAGCCACTGCACGAGCGCGCCGGTGATCGCGATCGAGCCCTCCAGCATGTAGGCCGCCGGCTGGTCGCCGATCTTGTAGCCGACGCCGGTGATGAGGCCGCTCTTCGACGGGATCGGCAGGGTGCCCGTGTTGAGGACCAGGAAGTTGCCGGTGCCGTAGGTGTTCTTCGCCTCGCCGGCGGAGAAACAGGTCTGGCCGAACAGCGCGGCCTGCTGGTCGCCCAGGTCGCCGGCGACCGGCACGCCCGCGAGCTCGCCGGTGGCCTCGCCGTACACCTCGCTGGAGGAGCGGATCTCCGGCAGCACGGCGCGTGGCACGCCGATCGCGTCCAGGTTGCCCTGGTCCCATTCGAGCGTCTTCAGGTCCATCAGCATCGTGCGGCTCGCGTTCGTGACGTCGGTGACGTGCACGCCGCCGTTGGGGCCGCCGGTGAGGTTCCAGATCACCCAGGTATCGATGTTGCCGAACAGCAGCTCGCCCGACTCCGCCCGCGCGCGCGCGCCGGCGACGTTGTCGAGGATCCAGCGGATCTTCGGGCCGGAGAAGTACGTGGCGATCGGCAGCCCGGTGTTGCCGCGGAACCGGTCCTGGCCCCCGTCGGCGGTGAGCTCGGTGCAGATCTCGTCGGTGCGCGTGTCCTGCCACACCAGCGCGTTGTGGATCGGGGTGCCCGTGGCCTTGTCCCACACCACGGTCGTCTCCCGCTGGTTCGTGATGCCCACCGCCGCCAGGTCGCTGGCCTGGAGGCCGGCCTTCATCAGACCGCCCTTCACGACCTCCTGGGTGCGGGTCCAGATCTCGGTGGCGTCGTGCTCCACCCACCCGGGCTTCGGGAAGATCTGCTCGTGCTCCTTCTGGTCGACCCCGATCACCTTGCCGCCGTGGTCGAAGATCATGAACCTCGTACTGGTGGTGCCCTGGTCGATGGCACCGACGTAATCAGCCATGGTGACCCTCCTTCGGGTCTAGGCGTCGCCCCACGTACGGGCGGCGAGGTCGAGTAGCAGATGCGAGGATGTGGCGCCGGGGTCCTGATGGCCGGCGCTCCTCTCCCCGAGGTAGCTCGCGCGTCCTTTGCGCGCGACGAGCGGGATCGTGGCGAGCATCCCTTCGTGGGCCGCCTCCGCCGAGCGCTTCAGGCCCTCGGCGAACGAGGCCTCGTCGGCGACGGCCGCGTCGAGCGCGTCGACCGCCGGCAGGAGGGCATCGATCATTGTCTTATCCTGCAGCTCTGCCTTCCCGCGCGCCTGCACGCCCTGGACCGCCGCGCGCAGCGCGGCGGTCCAGTCCTGCAGTGTGATCTCCTGCTTGCCGGCGGTGGCGGCCCCGAGCTGCAGGAACAGGGTTCCGTACAGCGGCCCTCCGGCGCCGCCCACCGTGGACACCAGCGTCATGCCCACGGTCTTCAGCAGGGCCCCGATGTCGCCGTCGGGGGCGCCCTCCAGCTTGGCCACCACCGCCTGCATCCCGCGGTCCATGTTGATCCCGTGGTCGGCGTCGCCGATGGCCGAGTCCAGGGCGGTCAGCTCCTCCTTGCGCGCCGACACCTCGTCGGCGAACGCCCGGATCCAGGCGACGACGTCGTCGCGATCGACCGTCACACACCCCACCGCAGGCCGGCGGTCTTCACCGGCGCATCCCACAGCTTCGTCAGCTCGTCGTTCAGCTTCAGGAGCGTGATGGAGCAGCCCGCCATCTCCAGCGAGGTGATGTAGGAGCCGATCAGGTTGCGCGAGATCGTGACCCCGCGCCCCTTGAGGAAGGCGTTCAGCTCGTTGTAGACGACGTACAGCTCGATCAGCGGGGTGCCCCCCATGCCGTTCACGAACGCCAGGACCTCGTCGCCCTTGGAGAACGGCAGATCCTCGACGATCGGCCCGGCCATCATCTCCACGATCTCGTGGACGGGGGCGAACGCCCTGCGCTCCCGGCCCGGCTCACCATGGATCCCGACGCCGATCTCCATCTCGTCGTCGCCGATCTCGAACGTGGGCTTGCCGGCCGCCGGCACCGTGCACGAGGTGAGCGCCATGCCCATGCTGCGCCCCATCGCGTTCACGTCGCGGGCGATCTGCGCCACCTCCTTCAGCGGGCGCTTCTCCTCGGCCGCCGCCCCGGCGATCTTCTCCAGGAGCACGGTGGTGCCCACGCCGCGGCGACCCGCCGTGTAGAGGCTGTCCTGCACGGCGACGTCGTCGTCGACGACCACGGCTTCGACCTCGGCGCCCTCGCTCCGGCAGAGCTCGGCCGCCATCTCGAAGTTCATCACGTCGCCGGTGTAGTTCTTCACGATGTGCACCACACCGGCGCCGCCGTCCACGGCCTTCGTCGCAGCCTCCATCTGATCGGGCGTGGGCGAGGTGAAGACCTCGCCCGGACAGGCGGCGTCGAGCATCCCCATGCCCACGAAGCCCCCGTGCATGGGCTCGTGACCCGAGCCACCGCCCGACACCAGCGCCACCTTCCCCTGCACCGGCGCGTCGGCGCGCACCACGGTGTACGGGTCGTACGTGACCTTGATCAGGTCGGCGTGCGCCGCCTCCAGACCCTGCAGGGCCTCGCGTACGACGTCCGCGGGGTCGTTGATCAGCTTCTTCACGGTCTCGCCTCCTCAGCGTGCGTTAGAAGTGGCCGAACGCGGCCGCGCCCACGATGCCGCCGATGGCGCCGCCGATCAGCGGGCCGACGACGGGGATCCAGGAGTAGCTCCAGTCCGAGCCGCCCTTGCCGGCGATCGGCAGGATCGCGTGCATGATCCGCGGTCCCAGGTCGCGCGCCGGGTTGATCGCGTAGCCGGTCGGGCCGCCGAGCGACAGTCCGATGCCCAGCACCAGCAGTGCCACCAACAACGGTCCGAGGCCGGCCGACAGGTCGCCGCCCGCCCCGCCGACCTTGAAGATCGCGTACACGCCGAACACCAGCACGAAGGTGCCGATGATCTCGGTGATCAGGTTCGCCACGGTGT
>JBDUEF010000040.1:0-17435 GCA_040002535.1 Actinomycetota bacterium
GCGCTCGGGGAGGTAGCCGGCGGAGACGCCGGGATTCGAACCCGGGAACGAGGATTAACCCGTTAACCGCTTAGCAGGCGGCTCCTTTCGGCCTCTCAGGCACGTCTCCGCCGACCATCCTAGCGAGCGGGAGGCCCGCTAGGCTCCCGGCCATGCCGGACGTGGTGATCGTCGGGGGTGGGATCATCGGGGCGGCCTGCGCGCTGGAGCTGGCCGCACACGGCGCGAGCGTGACCCTGCTGGAGCGCGAGGAACTGGCGGCCGGCGCCTCCGGCCGTAACCAGGGGTGGTTCGTCCTGTCCTCCGACCCCGCCTGTGCGCCGATGAGCCGCGTGAGCCTGGACCGCTATCGGGAGCTGATCGAGGACTCGCCGGTGCCGGTGCGGTTCGATCGCGAGCCCGTGGGCCATCTGCTGGTGACGCGCGACCCCGACGCCGCACGCCTCCTCGAGGAGCGGGTCCGGGCATGGGCCGCCACCGGTGTGCGAGCCGAGGCATTGGACGAGGCCGGCCTCCGCGCCGAGGAGCCGGCGCTGGCCGGAGACTTCGCGGCGGCCTGGCTGCTGGAGCAGGGGCACCGCATCGAGCCGGCGGCACTGACGGTGGCGCACGCCCTGCGCGCGAAGGAGCTGGGCGCGGAGATCCTGCGCCACACCATGGTCCGCTCGCTCACCACCTCGGGTGAGCGCGTCACCGGCGTCGTGACCGACGACGGCGTGATCGCCGCCGACACGGTCCTCGTGGCCGCGGGGCCCTGGTCGGCGCCGCTGGTCCGGCCGCTGGGAGTGGACCTGCCGGTCACCGGCTCGCGCGGGTGGATCGTGGAGCTTGCTGCGCCACATGGATTGTTGCGGCATCTGATCGAGGAGGAGGTCGAGCCCGCCACCGCGGTCGGTGAGTCGTTCCCCACGGCGTCCGCGTTCGTGTTAGCGGGCAACTCGCCATCCTCCGTTGCCGCGCTGTTGCACAGCGCGCCCGACGGCACGGTGGTCTGCGGCGCCTCCCACCACCCCGCACTGCGAACCGAGCCCGACGACCCGGAGGCGCCGCGCCGGATCGTGGAGCGCGCCGTCGCCGTGGTACCGGCCTTGGCCGGGGCCACCCTGCGCGGGATCCGCTGGGGCATCCGGCCCATGACGCCCGACGGACGCCCGATCGTCGGGTGGCTCCGCGACGGGCTGTTCGTGGCGGCCGGGCACGGGCCGGAGGGCATCCTGCTCGGTGGCGGCACCGGCGCGCTGGTGGCGGCCCTGGTCGGCGGCGACGAGCCTCCCTTCGACCCGATCCCGTTCGATCCCTCTCGCTTCCCGGGCACCACCTCGCCGTAGGCAGCGGCCGGCAACGCCTCACCGGGTCGCCGACGGTGGACACGACTAGGATTGCTAGCGGTCATGGCCGTCCTCACCCTCGGGATCTCGTTCCGTCGCGCGCCGATCGAGCTGCTGGAACAGCTCGCCTTCACCGACGACGACCTGGTGAAGGCCTACCGGCGCGCCCTGGACCAGGACGGGGTCGAGGAGACCGTGATCCTGTCCACCTGCAACCGGGTGGAGATCACCGCCGACGTGGCGAGCTATCACGGGGGGTTCCCCGCCCTGAAGCGGCTCCTGGCCGAGACCAGCGGTGTGGACCCCGAGGTTCTCGCCGAGCCCCTGTACTCGCACTATGAGCAGGACGCCGCCGACCACCTCTTCGCGGTGGCCGCCGGCCTGGACTCCATGGTCCTGGGCGAGACGCAGATCCACGCGCAGGTGCGCGAGGCGCTTCGACGGGCCGAGCGAGAGCAGGCGGCAGGCCCGCGGCTGAAGGGGCTGTTCCACGCGGCATCTCGGGCGGGCCGTCGCGTCCGTGCCGAGACCGGCCTGGGCGCCGCGCCCGACGCCTTCGTCGCGCTCGGCGCCGACCTGGCCCATGAGGCCCTCGGCGGGCTGGAGGGACGCGACGTGGTGGTGGTCGGCGCCGGCCAGATGGCGGCGCTCGCGGTCAAGCACCTGCGCCGGCGAGGGGTGGGCTCGGTCCGGATCCTCAACCGATCGCTCGCACACGCCCGGTCGCTCGCCGAGCGCACCAGCGCCGCGCACGGCGACCTGGACACGCTGCCGGCTGCGCTCGCGCAGGCGGATCTGGTGGTGAGCGCCACGGGCGCCTCGGGCGTGGTGGTGAGCGCCGACGCGGTTCGCAGCGCGCATCGCGACGGGCGGCCGTTGGTGCTGCTCGATCTCGCCGTTCCCCGGGACGTCGAGGCGTCGGTGGCAGCGATCTCCGGCGTGCGCCTGGTGGACATCGTCACCCTCCGCGAGCGCCTGTCCGACCTCGACGAGGAGACCGCGGGCCAGATCGCGCGCGCGCACGAGATCGTGGCCGAGGAGGTCCATCGCTACGTGATCCGGAGGCGGTCGGACGCGCTTGCGCCGATCATCACGGCGCTCCGCGTCCGCGGCGACGAGGTGATGCGAGCGGAGCTGGCGCGTCAGGCCCCGCGGCTGGACGAGCTCACGCCCGATGAACGCGCGAGCGTCGAACAGCTCGCCCGCGGCATCGTGGCGAAACTCCTGCACGATCCGATCGTGGCGCTGAAGGAGCGCAGCGAGCCCGGCACCGAGGGCGCCCACGCCCGCCTCCTGGCGGACCTGCTCGGCATCGATCTCGACGATCCGGCGTGACGGCGCTGCGGATCGGCACCCGCCGCTCGGCGTTGGCACTGGCGCAGGCCGCGGAGGTTCGGCGGTCGCTCGCCGTGCACGACGTCCGCGTGGAGATCGTGCCCATGACCACCTCCGGCGACGAGGGCGCCACCGCGGCGGCGGGCCCGCAGGGCCTCAAGGGCCTGTGGATCGACACGATCCTGGAGGCCCTGGACAACGGCGAGATCGACCTCGCCGTCCATTCGGCGAAGGATCTCCCGGCCGAGGAGGACGACGGCTTCGTGATCGCGGCGGTGCCGTTGCGGGCCGAGCCCTGGGACGTGCTGATCACCCGCGAACCCGGCGCGCTTCCCCCGGGCGCGGCGATCGGCACGTCGGCCCTGCGACGGCAGGCGCAGCTGCTGGCCGGCTTCCCCGGCGTGATCGTCCGCGACCTCCGGGGCAACGTGGACACGCGGCTTCGCAAGCTGACGGAGGGCGAGGTGGACGCGGCGGTGCTGGCGGCCGCCGGGCTCCAGCGGCTCGGGATCGCGCCGGCCCACGCGGTGCCGCTCCCGCTCAACGTGATGGTGCCCGCGCCCGGACAGGGATGTCTGGCTCTGCAGTGCCGCGACGACGACGACCACACGCGGGAGGCACTGGCGCCGCTGGATCATGCGGCGTCGCACGCGGCGTTGGACGCCGAGCGCTCGGTGATGTGGCGGCTGGGCGGTGGCTGCGCACTGCCCCTGGGCGCATACGCGGAGCAGATCGAGGGTGGCCTGCGCCTCACGGCGGTGATCGCCGTCCCCGACGGCAGCGAGATCCTGCGCGTGGAACGGTCCGCCGAGACGCCAGAGGGGGTTGCCGCCCTGGTGGCGAAGGACCTCATCGACGGCGGCGCGGAGCGGATCCTGGACGAGGCTCGTTCGTGAGGGTGGCGAGACCGCTCGCCGGCCGCACCGTGCTGGTCACCCGCCCCGCTGATCAATCTCATGATTTGGTCAAGTTACTTGATCGATTGGGTGCGCGCTCGATCGTGGCCCCCTCGATCCAGATCGCCCCCGCCCGCTCGGCCGCGCTCACCCGGGCCCTGCGAGAGCTGACCGCCGGCGAGTACGCGTGGATCACGCTCACCAGCCGCGCCACGGTGGATGTCCTGCGCGCGCGGCTCGGGTCGCCCCGCGACGTGCGCGCGAAGGTGGCGGCGATCGGCGAGGGCACGGCTGAGGCGTTCCGCCGCTGGAGCCGGCGGACGCCGGACCTGGTGCCGGGGACGTTCACCACCGTGGCACTCGCGAGGGCGTTCCCCCGCGGGAACGGGAGCGAGCGCGTGCTGTGCGCCCGCGCGGACATCGCCCCCGAAGGGCTAGAGGACGCGCTGGCCGCGAAGGGCTGGACGCCGACGCGGGTGGATGCCTACCGCACCCGGATGCCGCGGTCGCTGCCGCCCGAGGCCCGCGAGGCGCTGCGGCGGGGCGACGTGGACGCCATCACCTTCACCAGCGCATCCACGGTGCGCGGGTTCGTGGGCGCGCTGGGCGCCGTGCGCGGCGCACCGAAGGTCGTGTGCATCGGGCCCATCACCGCGAAGGAGGCCCGCGCCCACGGACTCACCGTGCACGCCGTGGCCACGCCGCACACGGTCGAGGGCGTGGCCGCCGCCGTGCGGCGCGCGCTGGGTTAGATCCAGGCGTCGCGGAGGGCCCGCAGGGTGTTGCCGCCGATCGCCGTGGCGATGTCGTCGTCGCGGTAACCGTGGGCGACCAGCCACCGCACCACGTTGGGGAACTCCGAGGTGTTCTCCAGCCCCTCCACGTACGGCGCGCGCGGGTGCTCGCCCTCTCCGCCGATGTCCATGTGCTCGGCGTACGCCTCGTGGAACCCCACGTGGTCAACGAAGAGGGTGTCCGGCCCGAACGTGACGTGGTCGATGACCACAATGCCCACGCAGTACTCGAAGTGCTCCATCACGGACTCGAGCGAGTGCAGCGGGTGGGCCGCGGTCATCGTGGTGTGAGGCGCGGCCTGCCGATCACGCCACCGGTGCCGGCGACGGCACGGATCACGTCGTCAGGCTTCATGCGTGGGATGTCCCAGAGGGCTCGCGCGCCGGCGTGGCTGATGAACACGGGCTTCGAGGACTCCCGGCACACGTCCGACGGTCCTGGAGGGATCGCGTCAGCGAGACTGACATGGGCCATGGTGTCGACGGCCCCGCGGCGTCAACGAGCTGACGGACGAGGCACCGCACGCCCTACAATCCTCGCCATGAGCTTCCCGCAGCACCGTCCCCGCCGGATGCGTCGCACCGCCGCCCTTCGCACCCTGATCCGGGAGACGGAGCTCGCGCCCCACCACCTGATCGCTCCGCTGTTCGTGAAGGAGGGCATCACGGAGGCGGTACCGCTGGCCAGCATGCCCGGGCAGTTCCAGCTCACCCTGGAGGCGCTCCGCAAGGAGGCCGTGGAGACGGCCTCGCGAGGCGTGCTCGGCTTCATGCTCTTCGGCATCCCAGGGAACAAGGATGCCGAGGGCTCCCAGGCGTGGGATCCCGACGGCATCGGCCAGCGCGCGATCGGTGTCCTTCGCCAGGAGCTGGGCGACGACGCCCTGGTGATCAGCGACCTCTGTCTGGACGAGTACACCGACCATGGCCACTGCGGGGTGCTGACCGAGACCGGCGAGGTCGACAACGACCGCACGCTCGAGCTGTACCGGCGGGTCGCCCGCGCTCAGGCGGACGCGGGCGCCCATCTGGTCGCCCCCAGCGGCATGATGGACGGCCAGGTGGCGGCGATCCGCGACGCCCTCGACGAGGCCGGCCTGACCGACACCGGCATCATGGCCTACGCGGCGAAGTTCTCCTCCGCCTTCTACGGCCCGTTCCGAGAGGCCGCGGAGGGTGCGCCGAGGTTCGGCGATCGCACCGGCTACCAGCAGGACCCCTCGAACGGCGACGAGGCCCTGCGGGAGATCCGCACCGACATCGCCGAGGGCGCCGACATCGTGATGGTGAAGCCTGCGCTCCTCTACCTGGACGTACTGCGTCGCGCGAAGGACGAGACCGGCTTCCCGATGGCGGCGTACCACGTGAGCGGCGAGTACGCGATGCTGAAGGCGGCCGCCCAGAACGGCTGGCTCGACGAGCGGCGTGCCGTCCTGGAGGTCCTGACGTCGATCCGTCGAGCGGGCGCCGACGTGGTGCTGACCTACCACGCGAAGGACGCCGCCGAGTGGCTCAGCCAGGGCTGAGCGGGCCGCGATGACGCGGTCCGAGGAGCTGTTCGAGCGCGCCCAAGCCGTGATCCCCGGCGGCGTCGACTCGCCGGTGCGCGCGTTCGGGGCCGTGGGCGGCACGCCGCTGTTCGTGGCGTCGGCCTCAGGCCCGCGGTTCACCGACGTCGACGGCGTCGACTACATCGACCTGGTGCAGTCGTGGGGCGCGAAGCTGTTCGGCCACGCCTGCCCGGAGATCGTCGGAGCCGCCACCCTCGCGGCGCGCCGCGGCACCTCCTACGGGGCCCCGACGGAGCTGGAGGTGGAGCTGGCCGAGCGTCTGGTGGAGGCGCTCCCCTCCGTGGAGATGGTGCGGCTGGTCAACAGCGGCACCGAGGCGGTCATGAGCGCGATCCGGCTGGCGCGGGGCGCCACCGGGCGGGACACGATCGTGAAGTTCGAGGGCTGCTACCACGGGCACTCCGACCCGATGCTGACGAGCGGCGGCGGCAGCGGCCTGGCCACTCTCGGCATCCCGGCCTCGGCCGGGGTTCCTGAGGGCGCGGCCCGCGACACGCTGACCCTCCCCTTCAACGACCTGGAGGCCGTGCAGGCCCTCTTCGCCGCGTCGGGGGAGGACATCGCGGTCGTCATCGTGGAGCCCGTGGCGGCCAACATGGGGGTGGTGCCGCCCGAGCCCGGCTTCCTTGAGGGACTCCGCGAGCTCTGCACGCAGCACGGCGCCCTGCTCCTGTTCGATGAGGTGATCACGGGTTTCCGGATCGCCTACGGCGGGGCGCAGTCCCACTTCGACATCCAGCCGGACCTCACCGCGCTGGGCAAGGTCATGGGGGGAGGGTTCCCGTGTGCGGCCTTCGGCGGCAGCCGTGAGGTGATGGAGCAACTGGCGCCGACCGGGGCCGTGTACCAGGCGGGGACGCTCAGCGGGAATCCCGTGGCGGTGGCGGCCGGGATCGCCGCGCTGGATCTGGCGAAGGAGACCGACCCGTATCCGGGTCTCGCCGACGCGGCCGAGCAGCTCGCCGCCGGTCTGGCGGAGTCCTTCGAACGGAACGGCATCCCCGCAACCATCAACCGCGAGGCCTCCCTGTTCAGCGTGTTCTTCACCGCCGTGCCGGTGCGCGACCGCCAGGACGCAGCGGGGGCCGACCATCAGCGGTACGGGCGCTTCTTCCATCACATGCTGGGGCGCGGCGTGTATCTGCCGCCCTCGGGCTACGAGCTGTGGACGCTATCCACCACGCACGGTCCCGACGAGATCGCTGCCGTCCTGTACGCGGCGGCGGCGTTCAGCGGCTGACCTCGCAGGCGCAGCGCGCCCGAGCGCGGGCCGGCTCCGGACGCACCACGTCCCCGGAGACGGTCGGTTCCCCGGGGACGTGATAGCGCACCGCCGTTGGCGTCACGCGGCCCCGAGCTGCTCCTGCTCCCCCTCGTCGGGCTCCGGCGTGATCAGGCGGATCGTGTCGGACACGGCTGCCTTCTTCGGTGGCGTCCAGGCGGGCTGCGAGTCCGTGATGCCGAACAGCTCCCACTGCCGCATGTGCATCCCCTCCCGTGGCAGGCCCGCTCACCGTAGGCGCGGCCGCGACGGCGGAGTATCGCCGGACCGACCCATTCCCGGCAGGGGCCGGCGGGGGGACGGACCGGGACCGAACGCAGGGGGAGAACGCCGCAGACGCCCTACGGCATCGCGGCATCGGGCCGATCCCCGCGGCCCGATCGCCGCGGGAGGTGCAACGTTCAGAGGGGTGGGTGGGACCATGCCTGTGAACGATCCGATCCGACCCAACGAGAGGGAGGTTCTCCGTGGCCACCGAACAGGCGACGTTCGCCGCAGGGTGTTTCTGGGGCGTCGAGTACGTGTTCCTCCGGGTTCCCGGCGTCACCGAGGTCATCTCCGGCTACACGGGCGGCACCACGGAGCACCCCACCTACCGCCAGGTGTGCGCGCACACCACCGGCCACGCTGAGGCGGTGCTGGTGACCTTCGATCCGGAGGTCGTTACCTACGAACAGCTGCTGGAGGTCTTCTGGGCCATGCACGACCCCACCCAGGTGAACCGCCAGGGCCCCGACACCGGCGATCAGTACCGAAGCGGGATCTACACGCACTCCGAACAGCAGCAGCGGATCGGGCTGGCCTCACGTGACCGCGCGCAGGAGGCACGGAGCCGCCCGATCGCAACGGAGATCGAGCCTGCCACCACCTTCTACCCGGCCGAGGATTACCACCAGCGGTACTACGACAAGACCGGACACGAGCCCTACTGTCACGTCGTGCCGGTCGACGTCCTCCGCGATCTGGGGCTCGTCGCGGCGACGTAACCCGCAGCCGCCCGAACGACCCTAATCCGCCGACACGAAGCAGAACTCGTTGCCCTCGGGGTCGGCCAGCACCACGAAGCGATCGTCGGGGTTCCGGCTTCGCCACAGGAACGTGGCGCCCAGGCGTTCCTGCGCCCACGTCGCGGCGGCCTCCTCGTCGACGACCTTCAGATCCAGATGGAGACGGTTCTTCCCGGCCCGCGGCTCCGGCACCTCCTGGAACCCGAGGTAGGTGCCGTCGGGTCGCTGGAGGTCGGACCACGGCGTTCCCCGCTCGCCGATCGGCCACCCCGTGAGCTGGTGCCACCACTCCGCGAGCCGCACCGGATCCGCGCAGTCGATCACCACCGACGCCGAGACGATCACCGGGCGCTCAGGCGTCGGGGGATCCGTCACGGAAGTTCGCCTCCCTGTGGCTGTCGTCGCAGAACGGCTTGTTGCGCGAGGCGCCGCACCGGCAGAGCGCCATGCGGCCGCTTACCTCGTAGGTGGTGCCCTCCGCCGCACGCAGCTTCACGGCGCCGCGCACCCAGATCGGTCCATCACGCTCCAGGAGGAGCCCAGGATCCCCGGCCTCGCCCGGAGGTTCCCGCTCCAGCCTCCCCGACGGGCACAGGTCGATCATGCGCTGCATCTGCGCACGCACCTCGGGGTCGGCGCTGTCGCGCACCATCGTCCACACGTCGGTCTGCCGGTTCGCGCAGAACCCCGCGTGCGTGCAGAGCGTGCGATCGTCGGTGAACGTGACGTCGCGACCGCGGACCACACGGGCGCGGGTACTGCGGGGCGCGCGATCGGCGGTCTCCGTGCCGTCGAAGCCCGCGCGCAGGTGCGAGTCGTCACAGAAGGGCTTCGTCTGCGAGGTGCCGCAGCGGCAGAGCGCGTACCGGGGGCCGACCGGCAGCGGGTCACCCTCCTCGACGTCGATGGGCTCGCCCAGGTCGGTCTCCACGATCGTGACCCTGCGCAAGGGGAGCGCGCCGCGCACCTCGTACGGACCGTTCGCGGTGACGTCGATGCGTCGCTCGGGCATCCGTTGAGCCTATCGTCTGACTCAGGTCGCGGACGAGGGATCGCCCTGGTCCCGATAGCCGACGATCTTGTGGGAGCCGTCGCAGACCGGCTGGGACGCCGAGACCCCGCACCGGCACAGGGAGACCCGATCGACGGGCGGACGTTGTCCGTCCTCCGTCTCGATCGGCACACCTCCGGCAACGCGGACGGGTCCGTCCTGCTTCAGCGCGATGCCGGGCCGTGTCGGATCCGGCACCTCCCAGCGGAACGGCTTCGGGGGCGGACCGCCACCCTGGGGTTCCTCCTCGAAGCAGGCGTACGGGGGCTCGCCGTCGCAGAGCGGCAGCGACGTCGATCGACCGCAGCGGCAGAGCGCGTACGGGTCGCCGGGCGCCGGATCGACGGCCCGCGTCGACTGCGAACCGTCCGCCTCCCGGAGCAGCCGGGTGAGCGGCAGACCCTCGACCAGCATGGGGCCGTTGGGCACCACGCGGATCCTCGGCTCCCGGGTCATGTGGGAACGCTAGCAGCGAGGCCCTCCGAGGATGTCGCTCCGGGGCACCGAGCGGCTATCGTTCCGCACCGACCCCGAGGAGGCCGACACGACCGAACCCGCCGATCGAGGGCCGAGTCATCGGTCGTCGACAACGCCGGGTCGCATTCGGGTCCGGATCGATCGCTCATCGCCGACACCTCCGTTCGAGCAGGTGGTGATGCAGGTTCGCCGCGCCGTCGATCAGGGCGCCCTCGCACCCGGGACCCGCGTCCCGACGGTCCGCGCGCTGGCGGAGCAGCTCGGCCTGGTGCCGAACACCGTCGCCAAGGCCTACCGCGCGTTGGAGGCCGCCGGCTACCTCCGGGGGCGGGGCCGTGCCGGCACCTTCGTCGCCGCCGAGCGAGCGGTGCCCACCGAGGGAGCCGAGAGCCTCGACCAGGCGGCGACCGGCTACCTCGAGCGGGCGAGGGAGCTGGGCGCCGATCTCCCCGCCGCGCTCGAGGCCGTCCGCCGCGCCGGCCGGCATTGATCCCACCAGAGCGGAGCGCTCGACCGCCCACCGTCCGGGGCCTATACTCCTCGAACGCATGTTCGAAGATGAGCTGAACGACGCCCAGCAGATCGCCGTCGCACACACCGAAGGGCCGTTGCTGATCGTGGCCGGCGCCGGCACCGGCAAGACCACGACCCTGGCCTGCCGGGTCGCCGGATTGATCGAGCGCGGCGTGCGGCCCGAGCGGGTCCTGCTGCTCACCTTCAGCCGCCGTGCCAGCCGGGAGATGCTGGCGCGGGCCGAGCGGGCCACCGGCGCCGCCCAGACCGGCCGCGTCTGGGGCGGCACGTTCCACGCGGTGGCGAACCGGTTGCTCCGGCTGCACGGCCGGCCCCTGGGCCTGGCACCCGACTTCACGGTCCTGGATCAGGCCGACGGCACCGACGTGATGGACCTGGTGCGCGAGGAGCTGGGGCTGGCCACGAAGGAGCGCCGGTTCCCGCGCAAGGCGACGCTGTCCTCGATCTACTCGCGCACCGTGAACGCCGGGGAGAAGCTCGACGAGGTCCTGAAGCGCCACTACCCGTGGTGCGTGGACGAGGCCGAGGGGATCCGTGAGGTGTTCCGCACCTACACGGCCCGCAAGCGCGAGCAGCACGTCCTGGACTACGACGACCTCCTGCTGTTCTGGAAGGCGCTCGCGTGCGGGGAGCAGACGCGCGACCAGCTCGCCGCCATGTTCGACCACGTCCTTGTTGACGAATACCAGGACACCAACGCCCTGCAGGCCGACATCCTGGAGGGGATGCGGCCGCCCGGCACGCCGCGGAACCTGACGGCGGTCGGCGATGACGCGCAGTCGATCTACGGCTTCCGAGCGGCGACGGTCCGCAACATCCTGGAGTTTCCCCAGCGGTTCCCGGGGGCGGAGATCGTGAAGCTCGAGCAGAACTACCGCTCGACCCCTCCGCTGCTGGAGGCGTCCAACGCCACGATCGCGCTCAGCCCGCAGCGGCACCAGAAGACCCTGTGGTCGGCGCGTCCGGGCGAGCGGCGCCCGACGCTTCGCACCTGCCTCGACGAGGCGGAGCAGTCGGACACGGTGTGCCGCACCGTGCTGCGGCACCGCGAGGAGGGCGTGCCACTGCACCGGCAGGCCGTGCTGTTCCGGGCCGCCCACCACAGCGACCTGCTGGAGGTGGAGCTCACGCGTCGCAACATCCCCTTCGTGAAGTACGGCGGTCTGAAGTTCATGGAGGCCGCGCACGTCAAGGACGCGCTGGCGCTGCTGCGTGTGCTGGAGAACCCGTTCGACGAGGTGAGCTGGTTCCGCATCCTCCAGCTGCCGGACGGGATCGGGCCGGCGACGGCGCGGCGCTTGATGGACCAGCTCGAGGTCCGGCGCCAGGCGGACGACGAAGGGCACCTCTCGCCATTGGTCAAGTTTCTTGACGAACCTGTCGGCGTGCCGCCGGCCGCTCGTGAGGGGGTCCAGTCCCTCCGCGCCGTCCTCGGGGATTGCCTGGCCGACCAGGAGGGGCTGCCGCCCGCCGCCCAGCTCCAGCGGCTGCGCGCGTTCCTGGAGCCCGTGTTCGCACGCCGCTACGACGCGGCGTCGGCCCGACTGCGCGACATCGACCAGCTCGAGGCGTTGTCCGGCGGCTACGAGACGCGCGGGCGCTTCATCGCCGAGCTCACGCTGGACCCGCCCTCGTCCACCGGCGACCTCGCCGGCCCGCCGCTGCTGGACGAGGACTGGCTGATCCTCAGCACGATCCACTCTGCGAAGGGGCTGGAGTTCGACGTGGTGCACGTGATCCATGCGGCCGACGGGATGATCCCCAGCGACATGGCCACCGGGGACGACGACGAGATCGAGGAGGAGCGCCGGCTGCTGTACGTGGCGCTCACGCGGGCGCGCGACGCGCTGCACGTGTACGTGCCACAGCGCTACTACCGCCGGCCTCGTGGGCTCGAGGACCCGCACTCGTACTCGCAGGTCTCCCGGTTCCTGCTGCCCGAGACGGTGCGATCCACCTTCGATGAGATCTCGCCGGAGGTGACCGCCCTCACCGAGACCGAGGCCATCGCCGGCCGCGCGAGCGTGGATGACTACCTCGCCGACCTCTGGGCATAGCGGAGGGCCGAGGTGGCACCACGGTCGAACAGAGGCCTGCCTGCACCCTCGGTTCTCGGCTGCGCCACGGCGCAGGATGGAGTCATGCGATCGACGCGAACGCTCATGGTGGCGGGGATGCTCTGCCTCCTGGTGGCCGCCTCCAGCATGGCGGTCGGGTTCAGGGATGCACCGTGGCTGATCCCGGTGTCCGCGGTGCTGGGCTTGATCCTGTTGAGTGCCGCGCTGATCAGGGCACGGGCGGAGGCCCCGGCGGCGCCGAGCGATGATCCGGCACGCGGTCAGCGCCTGGCTCGCGTGGCCATCCTCGGTCTCAGCGGCCTGGGACTCGTGGCGCTGCTGGTGGCCATCCTGGTAGCAGAGGGCGAGGCTCGAGGCCACGCGATCGGACATCTGCTCACGGGCCTGCTCTGCGTCGGTCTGTTCGCCGCGCTGGCGTTCCCCTGGCACCCAGCCGCGGGGAGCGGGGCCGCGACGCTGCGAGGGCTCGTGCTCACGCTGCTGGGGTTGGCGGCCTTCGGCTCATTCCTGGAATCCCTGGGCGGCGCGGGGTACGACGCCGCGAACGCTGGACGCCGGATCGCGGCGCTCACGACCCTGCACGGCGTCGCCCTGCCGTTCGGCGTGCTCCTGATCGTCGCCGTCCCCCTTGGGGCGATCACGGGGATCGCCCTGTTCACCGCGTGGGCGGTTCGCCGCGGTCGCACGGTTCGAGCCTGAGCCGCCCGTTCATGCGTCCTCCGGCGGTGGGCCGGTTACCCTGACCGCATGGACGCAGTGCTGTTCGACCTGTACGACACGTTCGTCTGGAGCCGCTGGGGCGAGCTCTCCGACCACATCGCCGATCGCATCGAGGTCGACCGCCCCACCCTGCACCGGGCCTACGACGTCACCCGGCACGCACGGGGCACGGGCGCGTACGACGACGCCGAGGGCGACATGGCGGCCGTGCTCGAAGCCGCCGGGGTGGAGTCGGAGCCGGCGCTGATCCGCGAGCTCACCGAGCACGAGCGCACGTTCCTGATGGACGGGGGCATCACGCTGTACGAGGATTCGCTGGAGGTGGCCGCCGAGCTTCGCGCCCGGGGCACGAAGACGGCGCTCGTCAGCAACTGCTCGCATTCGACGATCCCGATCGTGGAGCGCCTGGGCCTGGCCGAGATTCTCGATGTGGTGGTGCTGTCGGTCAGCGCCGGCGTGTCCAAACCCGATGCCGGCATCTACCTGGCGGCGCTGGAGCCGCTGGGCACACCCCCGGAGCGCGCGATCTTCGTGGACGACCAGGCCCGGTACTGCGACGGCGCGGCGGCGCTGGGCATCGGCACCCGCCTGATCGTGCGACCCAGCTCGAACCCCGTGGAGGGAGTCGCGGCCGATACGAACGGCCACGCCGTCATCACGGACCTGCACGCCCTGCTCGCCTGAGCAGGCCGCGCCCCTCCAGCTCGGGGTCAGTCCTTGGCCTGGTCCAGCGCCAGCGACGCCGAGTTCATGCAGTACCGCTCGCCGGTGGGCCTGGGGCCGTCGTTGAACACGTGCCCCAGGTGGCCGCCGCACCGCGCGCAGGTCGCCTCGACCCGCTTCATGCCGAAGGTCCGGTCCGTGTGCAGCGTGATGGCCCCGTCGCGGATCGGCTGGAAGAAGCTGGGCCATCCCGTGCCGGACTCGAACTTCGTATCGGAGCTGAACAGCTCGGCGCCGCAGCCAGCGCATCGGTACACGCCATTGTCCTTGGTGAAGGCATACTCGCCGGTGCCCGCTCGCTCGGTGCCCTTCTCGCGAAGGATGTGGAACTGCTCGGGCGTGAGGACCTGTCGCCACTCCTCATCGGTGGCCGGCACGGGTCGTTCCTGTGTTCTCTCGTCGGTCATGTCATCACCCCTCCTCGCTCCCGGTCTCGGAAAGGCCCCGTCGCGTTACCGCAGGGCCATCACCATCCGCAGGATCGCGACGTACTGACAGCCAGCCGCGATCACCGTCATGGTGTGCCAGATCTCGTGATAGCCGAAGGTCCGCGGCCAGGGGTTCGGTCGGTGCGTCGCAAGCACCAGCGCCCCGAGCGTGAACAGCGCACCGCCGGTCACCAGCAGCACCGTTCCGGGCGTATCGAGCCCGCGCGCGATGGCGGGCAGCGTCACCACCGCGACCCACCCGAGGCCGATGTACATGAACCCCGACAGCACGTGCAGATCGACGCGCCACATCTTGATCGCGACCCCCGCCAGGGCCCCGATCCACACGATCGCCAGCTCCACCGTGGCGGCGGTGCCGCGCAACGCCAGCAGGCAGAACGGCGTGTAGGTCCCGGCGATCAGCACGAAGATCGTCGCGTGGTCCGCCCGGCGCCAGCGCGCCCGCTGCTCATCGGTGTGGCGTCCCAGGTGATAGGTGGAGCTCACGCCGAAGAGCGCCACGAGGGCGAGCGCGTAGATCGCGCACGCCACCTTCGCTCGTACCCCGGGCGCCAGCGCCACCAGCACCAGGCCCGCCGGGATCGCCGCGTAGAACGCCATCCGGTGGATCCGGCCCCGCAGCCGGGGCTTCGGCAGCCCGTGGCGGTCGAGAGCCACGTCGGCGGATGCGGGCACGCTCATGCCTCCGAGGCTATACGCTCGCTGCCGGAACGGGCTGATCACGGCCCCGGGGACGAGACGATGACCAAGCCTAAGACCTCCGTTGACGAGCCCGGCGAGCGGACGTTCCCGAAGAAGGTGTACGAGAACGAGCTCCTGCGACTCCAGGAGGAGCTCGTGAAGATGAGTGAGTGGGTGAAGGAGACCGGCGCGCGCGTCGTGGTGGTGTTCGAGGGCCGCGATGCGGCCGGCAAGGGTGGGGCGATCAAGCGGATCACCGAGCACGTGAATCCCCGGATCGCGCGCGTCGTGGCGCTGCCGGCGCCGACCGAGCGCCAACGTACGCAGTGGTACTTCCAGCGCTACACGGAGGAGCTCCCGGCGGCCGGCGAGATGGTGCTGCTCGACCGAAGCTGGTACAACCGCGCCGGTGTGGAGAAGGTCCTGGGCTTCTGCACCCCTGAGGAACACCGCCGGTTCCTCCGACAGTGCCCCATCTTCGAACGCCTGCTGGTGGAGGACGGCATCCACCTGATCAAGTACTGGTTCAGCGTGAGCGACGTCGAACAGGAGCGACGGTTCGAGGTCCGCATCGACGACCCGATGCGCCGCTGGAAGCTCTCCGGCACCGACCTGTTCTCGCGGACGCGCTTCGTGGATTACTCCCGCGCGAAGGACGAGATGTTCGTGCACACCGACATCCCGGAGGCGCCGTGGTTCGTGGTGGAGGCCGACGACAAGAAGCGGGCGCGACTGAACTGCATCGCCCATCTCCTCACGCAGATCCCCTACGACGCGAAGGATCCACAACGGGTGAAGATCCCGCCGCGCCAGGGAGACGAGGGCTACGTTCGCCCGCCGAGGGACGCGAACACCTACGTCCCCGATCACGCCGCGACGCTCCTGGCGTAGCTACGTCCGGCCTGGGAGTGTGGCGTCGCTGATTCGGACGTACCACTCGGTGTACTCGGTCGCGCGACCGTCGGCGTCGAGGCGAACCACCCACAGGTTGCCGTACCGCCTCGGCGGATCGTGGGTCGGATAGTCCGTCCACCCGCGAACGAACCCGAGGTCACCGTCGACCGCCAGGAGCTCCCAGCGGAACGTGAACTCGCCGGGTTCGTCCTTCCGATCGAGCCACTCGCTCACGATCTGCTCGTGGCCGGTCCACGGCTCGGCGTGCGGTTCGGTGAAGTACCGAGCGTCCTCGGTGAAGAGCGCGCGGATGTCTCCTGGGTCGTTCGAGGTCCACGCCCCGACGTAGCCCTCGGTCCAGGCCGCGAGCTGTTTCCGAGTGGTCAGGGGGTCGGCATCTCTCCGACGTTGAGGATGTTGTCTTCGCTGTCCTTGAACCAGGCAGCCTTCATGCCGTCCATCTCGACGACACCATCCACCGTCTTCAGGTTGGGCATGTCGTAGTCCTCGAAGGTGACGCCGCGGCTGCGAAGCTCGGCGATCTCCTTGTCGAGGTCGTCGACGTTCCAGCCGGCGATCGTGTGCTTACCCGTGCCGGCGAACTCCGTCTCGTAGATCAGGAACGCGGTGCCCTTCCCGCACATGTACAGACCGCCCCCAGGCATTTCCTGGGTGGGTGTCAACCCGAGCTTCTCCTCGTACCACGCCTTCGCCCGGGCCAGATCGGCTGCCGGGATCGATGCGAATACCTGTCCGTCCTGCAGCATCTCTCTTCCCTCCTGTCGTGTGAGCCGATCGTCCTCCCCGGCGACGGAACGGTCAAACCGGTCACGCCAGGTCGGCGAGGGCCTCGGCCACGGGCTTGCGGATCCCGGTCACGAACGGGATCTCCACCTTCGTGAACAGCCGCGCCTTCGCGTCCCGGAGCCGGCGGATGCAGTCCACCAGCACGTCGGCACGGTCGGCCTCGAAGCACAGGATCCACTCCCAGTCGCCCAGGCCGAACGCGCTGGTGGTGTTGGCGAGCACCTCGGGGAACTCCCGTCCGACGGTCCCGTGCTCGGCCAGCATCGCGCCGCGTTCGGCCTTCGGCAGCAGGTACCACTCCGGGGTGCGCACGAACGGGTACACGCAGGCGAAGGTCTTCGGGGGTGTGCCCTTCACGAAGGCGGGGGCGTGGTCGGCGGTGAACTCCGCCGGCTTGACCGTGCCCATGAACGTCCAGGTCAGATCCAGCAGGCGGCCCGCCATCGTGCGGCGGAACGCCATCAGGAAGTCCTGCACATCCTGGGGTGAGGAGCCCACCAGCCACAGCATCAGGTCGGCGTCGGCGCGGAACCCGACCGTGGAGTAGGTGCCCCGGACGTCCACGCGGCCGTCCCACTCCTTGTAGAGGAGCTCCACCTCCTGCGTCACCTCGGCGAGCTCCTCCGCGTCGAGGCTGCGGAAGTCGTCGGTGGCCATGAAGACCGGGTACAGGGCGTAGATCGAGTCGTTGCTCTGGCTCATCCAACCGTCTCCTTGGTCGAGGCGAGGTGGGCGCCGGCTGCATCCGCCGTCTCGCCCGCCGCGCGCACGCAGTCGGGGATGCCCACGCCGTCGTAGGCGGAGCCCG
>JBDUEF010000041.1:0-17233 GCA_040002535.1 Actinomycetota bacterium
CGGCTGCGCCACGCGGCCACCGCCGCCCTCCTGGGGCGCAAGGACGTGCTGATCGTCGCCAGCGTCTCCTGTATCTACGGACTGGGCTCGCCCGAGGAGTACCAGGGCCAGATCCTGCGGCCCTACCGAGGCACCGACATCCCGCAGGAGTTCGCCATGCAGCGGCTGGTGGACATCCAGTACCAGCGCAACAACCTGAGCCGCGCCCGCGGCACCTTCCGCGTCAACGGCGACACGCTGGAGGTCTTCCCGCCGTACGAGCAGACCGGGTACCGGATCGAGTGGTGGGGCGACACGGTCGAGCGCATCAGCCGCTTCGACCCGCTCACCGGCGAGCTGTTGGCCGACGACATCGTGGATCTCACGATCTTCCCGGCCTCGCACTACGTGGCCTCGGAGGGACGCATGAAGAGCGCCCTGGTCTCGATCGAGGAGGAACTTCAGGAGCGGCTCGGGCAGTTCGAATCGCAGGGCAAGCTGCTGGAGGCCGAGCGCCTGCGCATGCGGACCGCCTACGACCTGGAGATGATGCGCGAGGTCGGCTTCTGCTCGGGCATCGAGAACTACAGCCGCCACATCGACGGCCGCTCGGCCGGCACGGCGCCGTTCACGCTGCTCGACTACTTCCCCGACGACTACCTCGTGGTGATCGACGAGTCGCACGTGACCGTGCCCCAGCTGCACGGCATGTACGAGGGGGATCTCTCGCGGAAGTCCACCCTGGTTGAGCACGGCTTCCGGCTGCCCAGCGCCATCGACAACCGCCCGCTTCGGTTCGAGGAGTTCAGCGAACGGGTGCACCAGGTGGTGTACATGTCCGCCACGCCCGCCCCCTACGAGCTCCGGGTCTCCAGCCGCGTGGTGGAGCAGATCGTGCGGCCCACCGGCCTCGTCGATCCCGAGGTCGAGGTCCGACCCTCGAAGGGCCAGGTGGACGACCTGATGGAGGAGATCCGCCGTCGGGCGGAGCGCCACGAGCGTGTCCTGGTCACCACCCTCACCAAGAAGATGGCGGAGGACCTCACCGACTACTTCGTGGAGATGGGGATCCGCGTGCGGTACCTGCACTCCGAGGTCGACACGATCCAGCGGATCGAGATCCTCCGTGACCTCCGCCTGGGGGAGTTCGACGTCCTGGTCGGCATCAACCTGCTCCGTGAGGGCCTCGACCTGCCGGAGGTGTCCCTGGTTGCCATCCTCGATGCCGACAAGGAGGGGTTCCTGCGGTCCCAGACCTCACTGGTGCAGACGATCGGCCGAGCCGCGCGCAACGTCGAGGGCACGGTGCTCATGTACGCCGACCAGGTCACCGACTCGATGCGCGCGGCCATCGGAGAGACGCAGCGCCGACGGATGATCCAGATGGCGTACAACACCGAGCACGGCATCGATCCGCAGACGATCCGCAAGGCAGTGACCGACATCCTGCTGTCCCTCGGCGGCGGAAGCTCCACGCCCACGCCCACCCGCTCGCGCCGGGGCGCCAAGGCCAGGCCCGAGATGCCGACCGACGAGCTCGAACGCCTGATCCAGAGCCTCGAAGACGAGATGCACGAGGCAGCGAAGGACCTCCGGTTCGAGTACGCGGCCAGGCTTCGAGACGAGGTCGTCGACCTCCGCAAGGAGCTGAAGGCGCTCCGCGCCGCCGGCGTGGGCGCCTGAGCGGTCAGAGGGTGCACCCGAGGTAGGGTTCGCTCATGTCGCTGGCGATCCGTGCACCGCTGGCATGGCTGGGACCCGGCGATCTTCAGCGCGACGTGCAGATCGACTGTGCGCACGGCGAGATCACCGCGGTCGGCGCCCCCCACCCGGTCGCCGACGGGACCGAGCTGCTGCAGGCAACCGGCTTCCTGATGGCGGCGGCCGCCGACCGCCACGTCCACATTGGGCTGGCCGACCCCATGGCGGTGCTGCTCCGCGGCGTCACCGCCGTGCGGGATCTCGCATGGCCGGCGGACCGGATCTTCGCGCTAGCGGACGCCTCCGAGAGCCCCAGCTTCAACGGGCCCTTGATCCGCGCCACCGGGCCCATGCTGACGGGTGTGGGGGGCTACCCCACCGAGGATCGGTGGGCACCGCCCGGCACCGGCCGGGAGCTGCGCGGTCCGCAGGACGCGGAGACGGCTGTCCGGGAGCTGGCGGGTCGCGGCGCCGCCGCCGTCAAGGTCTCGCTGAACGCCGAGGCGGGCCGGACCCCCGCCGACGGCGAGCTCGCCGCCATCGCGGAGACGGCGCACGAGCTCGGCCTGCCGGTGACGGCGCACGCCCAGGGGGCTGGGCAGGTCGAGCGGGCCCTGGGGGCCGGCTTCGACGAGCTGGCCCACACGCCGTGGACCGACCGGCTCTCCGACGACGTCGTGACGACCGCGGCGCAGCGCATGCGGATCGTGTCCACCCTGGACATCTGCTCGTACGGCCAGGACACGCCCCAGATCCGCACGGCGCTCGATAACCTGCGCCGCTTCCACGCCGCCGGGGGCACGGTGATCTACGGGACCGATCTGGGCAACGGCGCGATCCCACCCGGGATCCACACTCGCGAGCTGCAGCTTCTGGTCGAGGCGGGGTTGGAGTACGAGGAGGTCCTGGAGGCGATGGTGCGGGCGCCGGTCGCGCCGGGATCCCCGGCAGACCTGCTGGTCCTGGGCGCCGACCCTCTGGACAACCTGTCGGCCTTCGACGACGTCCGAGCGGTGATCCGTGGTGGCCGCGTGATGCGGTGGGCGTGACGGCGGTGGGGAGGCACGCGCTCTCGGGGCGAACGGGCTTGCCGCGACCCCCGAATGGGAGTAGATAGGTGGCGATGGTGTCCGTGAGGGGATCCGAAGCACCGGTGAGCGCCGCCGGGACCGGCGACATCACGCCGGAGGAACTCCAGCTGGCGGCACGCAACCACGGGATGCCGCTGGAAGGTCTGCGGTACGACCTGACGCCCATCGGCCTGCACTATCTCCTGATCCACTTCGACATCCCGGCCTGCGACGCGGACACGTGGTCCGTCCAGATCAGCGGCACGGTCGACCACCCTGTCGCGCTCACGATGGACGACCTCCGAGCGCGGCCGGCGGTCACGCACACCGTCACGCTCGAGTGCGCCGGCAACGGCCGAGCGCGCCTGCATCCGCGCCCGATCAGCCAGCCGTGGCTGCAGGAGGCGGTGGGCACCGCGGCCTGGACCGGCACACCGCTCGCGCCGATCCTGAGGGAGGCCGGGCTGCACGAGGAGGCCGTGGAGATCGTCTTCGAAGGAGCCGATCATGGCATGCAGGGCGACGTCGAGCACGACTACGAGCGGAGCCTCCCGGTGGCCGACGCGATGCGCCCCGAGGTGCTGCTGGCCTACGAGGTCAACGGTATGCCCCTGCCGCCACAGCACGGGTTCCCGGTCAGGTTGCTGGTGCCTGGCTGGTACGGCATGACCAGCGTGAAGTGGCTCCGCCGGATCACGGCGGTGGCGGAGCCGTTCGCGGGATTCCAGCAGGACGCCTACCGGCTGCGCCAACACGAGGACGATCCCGGCACGCCGGTGAGCAGGATCGAGCCGCGCGCCCTCATGATCCCGCCGGGCTTCCCGGAGTTCCTCTCCCGGACGCGCATCGTCGATGCCGGTCCGTGCCGCCTCGAAGGACGGGCATGGTCGGGACGGGCGCCGATCGACCGCGTGGAGGTGAGCATCGACGGCGGCACGGAGTGGGCGGCTGCCGATCTGGGCGAGCTGCCGGAGACCTACGCGTGGCGTGCATGGACGTTCGTCTGGGACGCGCGCCCCGGCGAGTTCGAACTGCTGGTGCGCGCGACGGACGGCACCGGCGCCGTGCAGCCGGTGGCGCAGCCATGGAACCACCACGGCCTGGCCAACAACATGGCTCAGCGCGTGCAGGTGCGCGTTCGCCACGCAGGCTGATCCGTCTTCAGATGAGGGTGCGGAGCTCCGAGAACAGGCGATCGATGTCGCCCTCGGTGTTGAAGAAGTGCGGGCTGACGCGGAGCCCATCGGCCCGGGAGTCGGTGCAGACCTGGCGGGCAAGCAGTGCGTGGCAGATCTCACCGGCGCGCGGTCCCACTCCGATGTTCACGACGCCGCCTCGGGCAGCGCGGTCCCGTGGGGTCCGCACCGGCAGACCCATCTCATCCGCGCCGGCGATCACCTGATCGGTGAGCTCGCCCTGCCGCGCGCGGATCCGCTCGACGCCGACCTCCGTGATCACGTCGAGGCCGCCCTGCGCCAGGAACACCACCGGAGCCGGTGGCGTGCCGTGCTCGAACCGCCGCGCGGTGGGGTGGTACACGAGGTGCTGGGCGTCGAAGGAGAACGGCTCGGCGGTGCCGAACCAGCCCGTCATGCGCGGTTCCAGCGTGGGCAGCAGATCGCGGCGCGCGTAGAGGAAGGCGAGGCCCGGGCCGCCGCACAGCCACTTCAGCACGCCGGCCGAGTACAGATCGCAGCCCAGATCGTGCAGATCCAGCGGCACGATGCCGGCGCCGTGATAGTCGTCGACGAAGGTCAGGGCGCCCGCCTCCCGAGCCATCGCGCACACGGCCTTCGCATCCATGATCGCGCTGGACCGGTAGAGCACCCGGTTGACCATGACGAGGGCGGTGCGTTCGTCGATCGCCCCGGCGTACGCCTCGGGGGCGATCGTGAGGCCGTCCTCGCTGGGCAGCCAGACGATGTCGGCCCCTGCCTGTGCGAGCCACACGTGGCCGTCGGTGGGGAAGTCCAACTCGGACAGCACGATGCGGTTCCGCGGCCCCGACAGGTCCAGGCATGTGGCGATCGTCGACAGCGCGATCGAGACGTTCGTGGTGATGGCGAGCTCGTCGGCGTCGCAGCCGGCCATCGCCGCGAACGTGCGCTTCAGCTCGCCCATCGCCGGGAAGATGTCCTCGAACCACACCAGGTCGGGGGCGCCCTTCGACGCCCATGCGTCCAGGTAGGCGTCCAGCCGTGCCCGGGCGCGCGTCCCGATCGGGCCGAGCGAGGCGCTGATCAGGTACGCGGTGCGTTCGACGATCGGGAACTCACTCCGATAGTCGGCCAGGTCTCGCACCGGGCCGCGACCTACCCGTGCGCATCGGGGGACGTCGCGCCCGAGGCATCTGACTGCGGGCCCCCGTGCGCCTCGAGGTACTCGATGTACATCGGGCGCAGCGCCTCGCCGAGGTCTCCCTCGCCCGCGTCGAACAGGTCGTTGATGAGCGCCAGCGGCCGCAGGACGTCCACCTTGCTGCGCTGGTCGTCGCCGATGGCGGCCTCGGCCACCGGCAGCGCCTCGATCAGCCGCCACAGGAACCCGACGTCCACGTGCCGCTTCGCCACGGCCAACGCCCGGTCGTGCAGCTCCCTCGTGGGCAGGGTGTCGAGCTCGTCGCGCAGGCTCACGCGCGCAGACTACCGCACGATCGACCGCAGCAAGCCGAGGGCCCCGGCGGCAAGGACCGCCCACACCACGTTGACGTGGAAACGTCGGATCGCCACGGCGGCGGCGACCGCGAGCGACACCGCGAACCCGTCGACCGAGGACCAGGCCGGCAGCGGGATCGGCGTGAAGAACGGCGCGGTGCTGGTCGCCCGTTCGAACAGGACGCCGACGCCGAAAGACAGCGCCAGGCTCGCGATCACCCCCACCACGGAGGCCATCACCCCTGCCAGGGCGGCGCCGAGCGTCCGGTTCCCCCGCAGCCGCTCCACGAAGGGGGCGCCCAGGAAGATCCAGAGGAAGCACGGCGCGAAGGTGGCCCACACCGTCACCATCGCTCCCAGCACGCCGGCCGGGAGGGGGGCGAGGTCGCCAGGGAACCGGTACGCGGCGACGAAGCCGACGAACTCCGCCACCATGATGAGCGGCCCCGGCGTGGACTCGGCCAACCCCAGCCCCGCCGCCATGTCCGGGGCGCTCAGCCATCCGTATTGCACGACGGCCGCCTGCTTGACGTAGGCGAGGACCGCGTAGGCGCCGCCGAAGGTGGCGACGGCCGCCCTGCTGAAGAAGAACGCCTCATGGGTGAGTGTGTCGCCGCCGCCACGCCATGCTGCCACCGCCAGCAGCGGGAGCCACCAGACGGCGAGCCCGATGGTGAGCACCCGGAGCGAGCGCCCCCACGTCGCCCGCGTATGGGGGGTGACGACCTCGTCGCCGATCGCCGCCTCGTCCCCGTCCGCCGCCCCTGCGTGGTCGGCCGGCTGCACCCGCACGAGGACCCCGGCCAGCGCCGCGCCCCCCACCACGAACGGGAAGGGGATGCCCACCACGTGGATCGCCAGGAAGGCGAGGGCCGCGATCGCCATGAGGGCCGGGCCCCGAAGGGCGCGGCCGGCAAGACGCATCACCGCTACCGCCACGATGCCGACGACGGCGGCGGCCAGGCCTCCGAAGACCCCGCCGACCCAGGCCACGTCCCCGTGTGCCGCGTAGGTCCAGGCGAGCGCCAACATCAGGAAGAACGCCGGCAGGATGAACGCCAGCCCCGCCACGATCCCGCCGAGCGTCCGGTGCAGGAGCCATCCCACGTAGATCGCCAGCTGCTGCGCCTCGGGGCCCGGCAGCAGCGTGCAGTAGCTCAGCGCGTGGAGGAAACGGCGTTCCCCGATCCAGCGTCGCTCCACGACCAGCTCGTGGTGCATCAGCGCGATCTGGCCGGCCGGTCCGCCGAAGTTCACGAACCCGAGCTTCACCCAGAAGCGGGCGGCCTCACTGAACCCGACGCCGTGACCCGGCCCAGGCGCCACCTCAGCCACCCGAACCCGTCGTCTCGAGCCACTGCGGCAACGCGATCAGGTCGCGGGCCTCGACGTCCACGCGCGCAGGATAGCCGGGGGACGTGTCGTGCGGCGCCTTTACACTGGGTCGGTGGGTACCGATCGGCTCGTCATCCACGGCGCCCGTGAGCACAACCTCAAGAACGTCACGCTCGATCTCCCCCGTGACCGACTGATCGTGTTCACCGGGCTGTCCGGTTCGGGGAAGTCCTCCCTTGCCTTCGACACGATCTATGCGGAGGGCCAGCGGCGCTACGTGGAGTCGTTGTCGTCGTACGCGCGGCAGTTCCTGGGGCAGATGGAGAAGCCCGACGTCGACTTCATCGAGGGGCTGAGCCCGGCGATCTCCATCGACCAGAAGTCCACCTCTCGCAATCCCCGGTCGACGGTTGGCACCACCACGGAGATCTACGACTACCTGCGGGTTCTCTACGCACGCGTCGGTCACCCGCACTGCCCGAAATGCGGTCGCCCCATCGGGCGCCAGACGCCCGATCAGATCGTGGACCAGGTGATGGAGCTTCCCGAGGGCACCAGGTTCCAGGTGCTGGCACCCATGGTCCGGGGTCGCAAGGGCGAGTACGAGAAGATGCTCGGCGATCTCGCCAGGAAGGGATTCCCTCGCGCCCGCATCGACGGCGAGATCCGCGATCTGTCCGAGCCGATCAAGCTTCCGAAGACCTTCAAGCACACGATCGAGGTCGTGGTGGACCGATTGGTGGCACGGTCCGACATCCGACGCCGGGTCGCCGATTCGATCGAGACCGCCCTGCAGCTCGCGGAGGGGAGCGCGTCGATCCTGATCCAGACGGGCGAGGGCCACGAGGAGATCCAGAACTTCTCGCAGTCGCTCGCGTGCGCCTTCGACCAGATCAGCTTCGAGGAGCTGGCGCCGCGCAACTTCTCGTTCAACTCCCCCTACGGGGCATGTCCCACCTGCGATGGGCTGGGGACCCACCTCGAGGTGGACCCGGAGCTGATCGTGCCCGACCCCGACCTGTCGGTGGCCGAGGGGGCCATCGCCGTGTGGTCGAGCGGCCGCCTGGAGTACTGGGACCGGGTGCTGGAGGCCGTGGCGCGGGTCCACGGGTTCTCACTTGACACCCCGTGGAAGAAGCTTGGCAAGAAGGCCCGCGAGATCCTGCTGTACGGGTCCGAGGAGGAGATCTTCGTCCGCTACAAGAACCGATACAACCGGCAGCGTTCCTATCACACGACCTACGAGGGGGTGGTGTGGAACATCGAGCGGCGCCACGACGAGACCGACTCCGACAGTCAGCGTGACAAGCTCGAGCAGTACATGCGGGAGATCCCGTGCCGAGCGTGCGGCGGCGCCCGTCTGAAGCCGGAGAGCCTTGCCGTCACCCTCGATGGCCTCGATATCTCCGAGCTCACGCGCAGGTCCATCCGCGACACGTTGGCGTTCGTGGACGCCATGGAGCTGTCCGAACGCGAATCCATGATCGCCGAACGTCTGCTGCGGGAGATCCGGGCTCGGCTCGGCTTCCTGGTCGACGTGGGTCTGGCCTATCTGTCGCTGGACCGGGGGGCCGGAACGCTGGCGGGCGGTGAGGCGCAGCGGATCCGACTGGCCACCCAGATCGGCAGCGGTCTGGTGGGTGTGCTGTACATCCTGGACGAGCCCTCGATCGGGTTGCACCAGCGCGACAATCGGCGGCTCCTCGACACGCTGCTGCGCCTGCGTGACCTCGGCAACACCCTGATCGTGGTGGAGCACGATGAGGCGACGATCCTGGAGGCCGACCACATCGTCGACATCGGCCCGCTGGCGGGGGAGCGGGGCGGCGAGGTCGTCTACGCCGGCGACCTCAAGGGCCTCTTGGAGGAGGACCGGTCGCTCACCGGTCAGTTCCTGTCGGGGCGGCGGCAGATCCCGACCCCGCAGGTGCGACGGAGCCCGGGGCCGAGGAAGCTCGTGCTGCAGGGCGCCCGTGAGCACAACCTGCGCGACGTCACCGTTCAGGTCCCGCTCGGACTGTTCGTCTGCGTGACGGGAGTCAGCGGCTCGGGCAAGTCCACATTGGTGCAGGACGTGCTGCTGCGGGCGCTGATGCAGAAGGTGTACGGCTCACGGGTGCTGCCCGGCATGCACAAGAAGCTGGTGGGCTGGGAGCAGGTCGACAAGATCGTGGATATCGATCAATCGCCGATCGGACGCACTCCCCGCTCGAACCCCGCCACGTACACAGGGGTCTTCGACCATGTGCGGAAGCTCTTCGCACAGGTGCCGGAGGCCCGGCTGCGCGGGTACCAGCCGGGCCGGTTCAGCTTCAACGTCCGCGGGGGCCGGTGTGAGAACTGTGCCGGCGACGGGCAGATCAAGATCGAGATGCACTTCCTGCCCGACGTGTACGTGACGTGCGAGGTGTGCAAGGGCCGGCGGTACAACCGGGAGACCCTCGAGGTGAAGTACAAGGGGCGCTCGATCAGCGACGTCCTGGAGATGAGCGTGTCGGAGGCGGTCGATTTCTTCGCCAACATCCCGCCGATCGCCCGCCACATGCAGACGCTGGCCGACGTCGGTCTGGGCTACATCAAGCTGGGGCAGCCGGCCCCGACCTTGTCGGGGGGCGAGGCGCAGCGGATCAAGCTCTCCTCCGAGCTCCACAAGCGCGCAACCGGCAACACGGTCTATGTGTTGGACGAACCCACGACCGGACTGCACTTCGAGGACATCCGGAAGCTCCTGCAGGTCCTGCAGCGGCTGGTGGCGACCGGCAACACGGTGCTGGTGATCGAGCACAATCTCGATGTCATCAAGACGGCCGACTGGGTGATCGACCTGGGCCCCGAGGGTGGCGATGGCGGCGGCTCTGTGGTGGCCTCGGGGACGCCCGAACAGATCGCCGCGCACCCGACGTCGCACACCGGCCGCTTCCTGGCGGAGGTACTGGATCGCGTGGCGCCGGAGCGTGCGGGCGACGAGGATGTGGCGCGAGAGCTTGCCCCGCAGCCGTGAGGATGCTTGCTAGGATTCCCGCCGACGTGTCCAAGAGACTGGCCCTCCTCCTCGCGCTCGCCCTCGTCGGCGCCGCCTGCGGGGAACCGCCCTCCGGGGAGATCGATTTCGGCTCCGGCCGTCAGTTCGTCCCGCAGATCGCCGATTCGACCGACGACGTCGGTCTGGGGGCCGCCATCGCGCTCGACGCCGACGGTGTGCCCTTCATCTCGTACTTCGGCTTCCCCGCCCGCCTGGCGGAGGGCGAGATCCCCGTGGGTCGGCCCGTCGGCGCGCCGTTCGTCCCCGCCGTGCTGATCGCCAGCCAGCGGGACGGTGTCTGGAACCGCGGAGCCGTGGCCATGGATCGGGACGCGCCGGCCCTGGTCTCGGTCCCCTTCGGACCCGACACGGTCGAGACGCTCTCCACGGCGACGCCGGACAACACCAACGGCACCGACGTCGCGGTCGGCGCGGACGGCACCATGCACGTGGTGTGGGCGGCTGCCGACGGCATCTGGTACGCGGGCGGTACCGACTCGTTCGCTGCAGAGAAGGTCATCAGCCACCTGCCCCCCCTGAGCCAGGCCGGGCCGCTCGGGTGGCCCGCCGTGGCCGTGGACGGCGACGGCAACCCATGGGTGGCGGCCACCGTGACGGCGCCCGGGGGGGGCCAAGAGGTGGTGGCGGCGACATCGCACGGCGGCGGGTGGGACGTGCAGACGGTGGCAGAGCTCGCCGCCTGCGGGGGTTGCCCCCAGCCCGAGCGCACGGGGATCGCCGTGGGCCCCGACGGACCGGTGGTGGTGTACGCGGATCCCGCCGGCCAGGCCGTCATGGCGGCGCGTCTGCAGGGCCGATCCTGGATATCCGAGGTGGTGGAGGCGGGAGCAGACGGCGCCGGTATCTCGGCCACCACCGGCAAGGACGGAACGCTGTACGCCGCCTACTACGCGGACCGACAGACCGTGCGGGTTGCCACCTCCGACGGCAAGGGATGGGCCGCTCGGGACGTCGCCACGGTCGGCAGCGGAAAGGCGGACGGGCAGAGCACCGGCGTCGCCGTCGCCGACGACGGCACGGTCTACCTCACCTACGTCGATCCCGGAGCGAGCTCGGTGGTGCTGACCTCCGCCGAGGACGGCGGGGGATTCGAACCGATCCCGACCATCGCCACCGAGGGAGGCCAGTGGCCGGCGGTCGACGTGACTCCCGACGGGGCCACCGTCTCCCTGGCCTGGTACGACCCACAGGTCCAGGACCTGGCCTACGCTACCTTCGCCGATTCGGGGGGTCTGGTCCTCGCCGCGCCGAGCCCCACCTTCGTCCCATCGCAGGCGCCGGGTGCCGGCTCGGGCTGCACGGCGGACACGACCAAGCCGGTCACCGATGTCACGGTGGTGGCCGCGCCGGGCGCGCAGGCCAGCAATTTCGAGCAGACGTGCGTGGTCGTGCCGGCAGGCCAAGAGGTCTCGATCACGTTCGACAATCAGGACCCGGGCCAGATGCACAACCTCAGCGGTTACACGGACTCCTCGGCGGCCGATCAGCTCTTCACGAGCGGCCCCTTCGCGCCGGGACCGGAGACCCAGGGACCGGCGCCGTTCGGTCCCTTCGACGAGGGGACCTACTACTTCCAGTGCGACGTCCACCCCACCACCATGAACGGCATCTTCATCGTCGCGAAGGCCAAGAAGAAGAAGTAGCAGGCAGATCGCCGGGGCGCCGTCCGGGGCTCCGCTAGGATTGGGGATCGTGAGCGTCACCCGGCCGGCACCCTCCAGCATCCCCGACCTGCCCGGCGCCTACCTCTACCGCGACGCCGACGGTCGCGTCGTCTACGTCGGGAAGGCCCGCTCGCTCCGCAAGCGCGTGGCGTCGTACTTCGGAAAGCCGCAGCATCCGCGCACCGCCGCCATGCTCGACTGGGCCACCTCGGTGGAGTGGATCGTTGCGTCCACCGAGGTCGATGCGCTGATGCTCGAGTACAACCTCATCCAGGAGCATCATCCTCGGTTCAACATCCGCTACCGCGACGACAAGTCCTATCCGTACCTCGCGCTCACGGTGGGGGAGCGGTGGCCCCGAGCGCAGGTCCTGCGGGGCGCCAAGCGCAAGAACGTCCGATATTTCGGGCCGTACGGTCACGCGTGGGCCATCCGCGACACGTTGGACGCGCTCACCCGGGTGTTTCCGGTGCGGACGTGCTCGAACGCCTTCTTCGATCAGCGCGCCAGAGCGAAGCGGCCATGCCTCTACTACGACATCGGCCGCTGTGCCGGCCCGTGTGTGCCCGAGGCCACCGGGGTGACCGAGGCTTCGTACCGCGCGCACGTCGACGCCCTTGCGGATTTCCTGGCCGGGAACGCCCGCCCGGTCCTGGGTCGCCTCGAACGTCAGATGGCTGAGGCGGCCGAGCGGACGGAGTACGAGCAGGCTGCCAAGGTCCGCGACCAGCTCGGAGCCGCCCGACGGGCGATGGAATCGCAGGAGATGGTGCTGACCCAGCCCGAGGACCTGGACATCGTGGGACTGGCCGAGGACGATCTGGAGGCGGCCTTCCAAGTGTTCTTCGTCCGCGGAGGACGTGTGATGGGTCGCAAGGGGTGGGTGGTGGATCGGGTGGAGGAGCTCGACCGGGCCCAGCTGGTCGGCTCCTTCTTGGAGCAGCTGTACATGGAGCGCCAGGAGGTGCCGCCGAAGGTCCTGGTGCCCACCGTCCCCGACGACGTGGACCTGATCGAGGCCTGGTTGATGGAGCGCCGAGGGAGCGGGGTCCGCGTGGCGATCCCCGAACGTGGCCCGAAGCGCAAGCTCCTGGAGGTGGTGGCCCGCAACGCACACGAGGCGTTCCACCGGCACAAGCTGAAGCGGGCCTCCGACTTCGGCGCACGCTCTCGCGCGCTATCGGAGCTGGCCGGTCAGCTCGGCCTTCCGCAGGCGCCCCTGCGGATCGAGTGTTACGACATCTCCAACCTGGGCCCGACCGACACCGTGGCCTCCATGGTGGTGTTCGAGGACGGGCTGCCGAAGCGATCGGACTATCGGCGCTTCGAGATCAAGGAGGTGCCGGGGCAGGACGACTTCGCCTCCATGGAGGAGGTCATCCGCCGCCGCTTCACCCGCCTACGACGCGAGGCAGACGACCCGCAGGAACCGCGGAACGGTCGCCGGCGATTCGCCTATCCCCCATCCCTCGTGGTGATCGACGGGGGCCGCGGGCAGCTGTCGGCCGCCACCCGGGCGCTGCGCGAGGTCGGCTACCACGTCCCGGCGATCGGCCTGGCCAAGCGGTTGGAGGAGGTCTACTTCCCCGATTCGCCGGATCCGCTGCGGATCCCGCGGGGCTCCGAAGCCCTGTTCGTGCTGCAGCACATCCGCGACGAGGCGCACCGATTCGCCATCACCTACCACCGCCAGAAACGGGAGCGCCGCGCCCTCCACAGTCCGCTCGACGACATCCCCGGCGTGGGACCAGCACGCAAGCGTGCCCTGCTGAAGCGCTTCGGCTCCCTCGCGCGCGTGCGGGCGGCCGAGCCGGCGGCGATCGCCGCCACACCGGGTATCGGCCCGGACCTGGCCCGTGCCATCCACGACCATCTGCACGGCGCGCCCGCCGAGGGGCGGCGGACCGCATGAGCGCGGAGCGGGTCGTCCCGCTGTTGCCCGCCGATCCGTCCCAGGCTCCGGGGTTCACGATCATCACGGGCCTGTCGGGCGCGGGCCGGTCCCAGGCAGCCAAGTGCCTGGAGGATCTGGGCTTCTTCGTGGTGGACAACCTGCCCCCGGCGCTGCTGGCGAAGATGGCGGAGCTGGCCTCGCGTCCCGGCGGTCCCGCTCGCGTCGCCATCGTGGTGGACGCCCGCGGAGGTGTGTTCTTCGGGGAGCTCTCAAAGGCCCTCGAGGAGCTGCGGGAGCTCAACATCGGGTACCGCATCCTGTATCTGGAGGCGTCCGACGACGCGCTGGTGAACCGGTACGAGGCGACACGCCATCGCCATCCGCTGGCGCCCGCAGACCGCGTGGTGGAGGGGATCCGCAAGGAGCGGCTGATGATGGAGAGTCTCCGCGGGGAGGCAGATCTGGTGGTCGACACCTCCGACCTCAGCCCCCACGATCTGCGGGACCGCATCCGTGAGCTCTTCGCGGACGCGCCGCCCGAGGCGGGCCTGCAGGTCTCCCTGCTCTCGTTCGGGTTCAAGTACGGCGCTCCGCGCGACGCCGACATGATCTTCGATGTTCGCTTCCTGCCGAACCCGTATTGGGAGGCCGAGCTGAAGGATCTGTCCGGAGCCGACACCGAGGTGCAGGCATACGTGACCGGGCAGCCGTTGTACCGTGAGTTCATGACACGGCTCGGGTCGCTCCTGGATGTGACGGTTCCGGGCTTCCTGGCGGAGGGGAAGGCCTACCTCACCGTCGCGGTCGGCTGCACGGGCGGCCGTCACCGTTCGGTGGTGGTCGTGGACGAGCTGGCAGCCTCCTTCCGCGGTCGTGGACTGCCCGTCACCGTCGACCATCGGGACCTCGAGCGAGGCTGACGTGGGCGAGTCGTCGACGGGCCACGTGCGCAGGGTCGTGGAGCGGCAGGCCTCCGCCGTGAAGGAAGCCGTGCAGGGGCCTCGTGGGGAGGCGGTGCGTCCCACGGCGATCCAGCGGTCCCGAGCGCGTGCCACGCTCCGGCGGGAGGCTCGAGCCCAACAGGAGGGGCGGAGCCGCACGTGGAGGTTCACCGGTCGACGCGATCGCCTCCTCGGCGGCCTGGCCGGCTTCGGCGTGGTCGCCGCCGCCGCAGCCGCGGTCATCTGGGTGGGTGGAGGTGGTGGTCCGGCGGGCGCTGCCGCCTTCACGCCCGCGGTGGCTCCCAGCGTTTCGACGCCCACGACCTCCCTGAGCCCCGATCCGACGCCGACGCCCACACCCAAGCCCACACCCAAGCCCAAACCGAAGCCCACGCGTCACCGGGAGGCCGCTGCGAACCGCTCGACCTCCGGTGGGTCAGTCACGACGAGCGGCACGGGCGACACGTCGGGGACCTCGGGGTCCGGGGGCTCCTCCACCCCCTCGCCGAAGCCCGAACCCGAGCCAAGCCCCACCCAGACCAAGCCCGGTCCCACGAAGTAGTCGGGGGGACGCGGCCGGCGAGCGGCGGCGGCGGTGCGCGGACGGGCCGTCGACCCAACGGCTAGCATGGGTGGGCCCACCCTCGAGGAGGACTTCCATGACGCTCAAGATCGGCGTGAACGGCTTCGGCCGCATCGGCCGCAACTTCTTCCGTGCCGTGAAGCAGCGGGGCCTCGACATCGACGTCGTCGGTGTGAACGATCTCGGCGACGCCGCCACGCTCGCTCATCTGCTCAAGTACGACTCCGTTCACGGCCGGTACCCCGGGCGCGTCGAGGCGGGTGCCGGCGGGCTCCTGATCGACGGGGACGAGCTGCGGGTGCTGGCCGAGCGGGACCCGGCGAACCTACCCTGGAAGGAGTTGGGCGCGGAGATCGTGATCGAGTCCACCGGGCTGTTCACCGACCGCGAGAAGGCGGCCGCACACCTGGCCGCGGGTGCGCAGAAGGTCGTGATCAGCGCGCCAGCCAAGGACGAGGACATCACGATCGTGATGGGGGTGAACGATGACGCCTATGATCCCGACCAACACCATGTGATCTCCAACGCAAGCTGTACCACCAACTGCGTGGCGCCCATGGCCAAGGTGCTGGACGAGACCTTCGGCATCGAGCAGGCGTTCATGACGACGGTGCACGCCTACACGAACGATCAGAACCTCCTCGACCTGCCGCACAAGGACCTTCGCAGAGGCAGGGCGGCCGCAGTGAACATCGTGCCGTCCTCCACCGGTGCCGCCAAGGCCACGTCCCTGGTGCTGCCGCAGCTGAAGGGGAAGATGGATGGGTTCGCTCTCCGCGTGCCGGTGCCGGACGGCTCGGTGACCGACCTGGTGGCACGGGTCGGCCGCGAGACCTCGGTGGAGGAGGTGAACGCCGCGTTCCGGGCGGCGGCCCGCAGCGGCAGCCTCGCCGGGAAGCTGGTGTACACCGAGGATCCGATCGTCTCCAGCGACATCGTCGGATCCGATGCGTCGTGCACGTTCGACGCGAAGCTCACGATGGCCATGGGCACCACCGTGAAGGTCGTGGGTTGGTACGACAACGAGTGGGGCTACTCCAATCGACTCGTGGACCTCGTGCAGCTCGTCGCCGCCACGTTGTGACGCTCCCCACGCTCGACGATATCGGCGAGCTCGCCGGCAGGCGCGTGTTCGTGCGCGCAGACCTCAACGTCCCCGTCGATGGCGGCGAGGTTGCCGACGATCTTCGGATCCGGGCGACGATCCCCACGCTCACCGAGCTGCTGGATCGCGGAGCGTCCCTGGTGCTCGCCTCACACCTGGGGCGACCCGAGGGACGCCCGCAGGAGGAGCTTCGCCTGGCTCCCGTCGCCGATCGGCTGGCCGAGCTGCTGGGTCGCCCGGTCGCTCCCCTCGAGGCGGTCGTCGGCGATGACGTGGAGGCGCTGACCAGACATCTCGGGCCCGGCGAGGTCGTGCTGCTGGAGAACCTGCGGTTCGATCCAGGGGAGGAGGCCAACGACGTCGCGTTCGCGGGTCGTCTGGCGGAGATGGTCGACGCCTACGTGGACGACGCGTTCGGGGCGGCACACCGGACGCACGCCAGCGTGTGCGCGCTGCCCGAGCTGATGCGCGCCAGCGGTCGCCCCGCCGTGGCAGGACGGCTGCTGCAACGTGAGGTGGAGGTGCTGAGCACGCTGCTGTCGGCCCCGGCGGCGCCGTACGTCGCCGTGCTGGGGGGCGCGAAGGTCTCGGACAAGCTAGGGGCGATCCGAGCGCTGGCCGATCGCGTCGACGCCATGCTGATCGGCGGGGCCATGGCCTTCACGTTGATCGCCGCCGACGGGGGGCAGGTGGGCCGGAGTCTCGTCGAGCGCGACCGGTTCGAGGAGGTGCACGAGGCTCGTGCATACGCGAAGGCGCGAGACGTCCTGATCGAGGTGCCGCAGGACGTCGTGGCCGCGTCGGCGGTCGCCGCCGACGCAGATCGCCGTACCGTGCCCGCCGCCGATATCCCACGCGACCTGATCGGCCTGGACATCGGCCCTCGGACCGTGGAGGAGTTCGCCCGGATCATCCGCGAGGCGAAGACGATCCTGTGGAACGGGCCGATGGGGGTCTTCGAGCTGGAGCCCTTCTCGGCCGGGACACGGGGAGTGGCGGCGGCGATCGCTGCGGCCGACGCCTTCACCGTGGTGGGCGGCGGTGACAGCCTGCTCGCCGTGAAGCGGGGCGGATTGGAGGAGGCCTTCGATCATCTGTCCACCGGCGGTGGCGCGTCGCTCGAGTTCCTCGAGGGCAGATCGCTCCCCGGCATCATCGTCCTGGAGGACTGACATGCCCGACATGAAGCGTTCCGGCAGGCGTCCGCTGATCGCGGCGAACTGGAAGATGCACAAGACCCACCTGGAGGCGATCCAGGCCGTCC